>CAZSTP010000012.1:28984-33665 GCA_964609325.1 uncultured Novosphingobium sp.
CGACCTCAACGCCGCTGGCATGGTCTCGGGCCATGCCTATGGCAAGTCGCTGCGCACCGTAAAAACCTGTGTCGGTTCTGAATGGTGCCGGTTTGGCACGCAGGATTCTACTGGCCTTGGCGTAAAGCTGGAGCGGATGACCTGGGGTTCATGGATGCCGCACAAGTTCAAGATCGCGGTCAGCGGTTGCCCGCGCAATTGCGCTGAAGCCACGATCAAGGACTTCGGCGTGGTTTGTGTCGATTCCGGCTACGAACTGCACGTAGGCGGCAACGGCGGGATCAAGGTCCGCGCGACCGATTTCCTCTGCAAAGTGTCGACCGAGGACGAGGCGATGGAAGTTTGCGCTGCGTTCATCCAGTTGTACCGCGAACAGGCACATTATCTTGAGCGCACCGCACCGTGGATTGAACGCGTCGGGCTTGAGCACGTGAAGGCCGGGCTGTTCGATCAACCCGATGCCGTCAAACGCCTTGCCGCCCGGTTCCGCTATTCGCAGACGTTTTGTCAGGATGATCCGTGGGCGCGGCGCGTGGCAGGGGAGGATTCCGATCTGCACCAGCACCTTGCGCAAGTGCGCCCGCTTCAGATGGAGAGCGTGTGATGATTGGTGACTGGCTCGATATCGGTCCGGTGGACCAGATCACTCCCGGCACCGCGCGCACTTTGCCCGTTCTGGGCGGCGATGAAATCGCGGTGTTTCGCACACAGGCCAATGAATTCTATGCGCTGGTCAACAAGTGTCCGCACAAGCAGGGGCCGCTGAGCCAGGGCATCGTACACGGCAATGTTGTGGCTTGCCCGCTGCACAATTGGAACATCTCGCTGAAGACCGGCGAAGCGCTGGGCGAAGACAAGGGATGCGTGCCAACGATCCCGCTGAAGGTGGACGCAGGACGGATATATCTCTTGCGCTCGGCAGTTGTGGGCCAGCACGCGGCGTGAAAACGGTCCGCACCACTTGCGCCTATTGCGGGGTTGGCTGTGGCATCCGCGCGACGGTCACAGGTGAGCGGACGGTCACGATCAAAGGGGATGCGGAACACCCCGCCAACTTTGGCAAGCTGTGTTCCAAAGGCACGCACCTTGGCGAAACCGTGGGCCTCGAAGGGCGGTTGCTTCACCCGATGATAGGCGATGCCCGGGTCGGCTGGGATGCTGCGCTCGATGCTGTGGCAGGCAAGATGCGTGATTGCATCGAACAGCACGGTCCTGAAAGTGTGGCGTTTTACGTCTCCGGCCAATTGCTGACCGAGGACTATTACGCCGCCAACAAACTGATGAAGGGCTTTGTCGGCAGCGCGAATATCGACACAAATTCCCGGCTGTGCATGGCCAGTGCCGTGGCCGCGCACAACCGCGCTTTTGGTGAGGATATTGTTCCGGTCACCTATGACGATCTGGATGAGGCGGACCTGATCCTGCTTGTCGGATCAAATACCGCGTGGTGCCATCCCGTAATCTGGCAACGGATTGAAGCGGCGCGTGAGGCGCGTGGCACCAAAATCGTCGTGATTGATCCGCGCCGGACCGAGACCGCAGAGCAGGCGGACTTGCACGTTGCCGTGGCGCCGGATGGCGATGTGGGTTTGTTCAATGCGCTGCTGGACGAGATGGTGGCGCGGGGGTTGGTAACGGAGCAGGCCCACCCCCAAACTCTCCTGCAAGCGGGAGGGGAGAAGGGCGGCGTTGATCCTGCGGTGTTCGCCGCGCTTGCCGATCTCGTCGCGGCCCATCCCCGTATGGTCACCGTGTTCTCGATGGGGGCGAACCAGTCAGTCTCTGGAACCGATAAAGGCAATGCGATCATAAACTTGCATATCGCCACAGGCCGGATCAACGCGCCCGGCATGGGGCCGTTTTCGATGACGGGACAGCCCAACGCGATGGGTGGGCGCGAAGTGGGCGGGCTGGCCAATATGCTGGCCTGCCATCTGGGCTTTTCGGATGCTGAACGCGCCGATGTTGCAGCGTTCTGGCAGACCGGGCGGCTTTGCACCGAACCCGGCCTCAAAGCCGTGGACATGTTCCGTGCGGTTCACGATGGCCGCATCAAGTTCCTGTGGGTGATGGCCACCAACCCCGCTGTATCCATGCCTGATGCCGGTTTTGTGCGCGAGGCGCTGGCGCGGTGCGAAACGGTGGTCGTGTCCGAAGTGATCGCCGATACCGATACCGCCAGGTTTGCGCATATCCGTTTGCCCGCACACGGCTGGGGAGAGAAGGACGGGACGGTTACCAATTCCGAACGCCGGATCAGTCGCCAGCGCGCTCTGTTTCCTCCTCCCGGAGAGGCGCGGGCGGACTGGGCGATCATCGCCGATGTAGCCGCCCGAATGGGGCATAGTGTGGCGTTCGGGTGGCAATCGGTGGCCGATGTGTTCCGCGAATATGCCGCGATGACCGCTTTGGCGGCAAGGCATGGCAAAGTGCTTGATATCACGTCCCAAGCCGGTCTCTCTGACGCCGGATACGAAGCGATGGAGCCGTTCATTTGGGGCGGACGCCATCCGATGAAGGGCCGCACAATGCGCCATGTGCCGGTTGAGGCACGGACACGGGCTTTCGATCCAGAATACCCCCTGCGGCTCAACACCGGGCGGTATCGCGATCAATGGCACACGATGACGCGCACCGGCCTTTCGCCCACGCTGTCGCAGCACCGGCGCGAACCTTTGCTGGAAGTGCACCCGGCAGACGCTATTGCAGCGGGTGTGGTCCACGGCGCTCTGGCACAAGTCGAAACACCGGCGGGCCGTTCGATCTTCCGGGTCAGCGTCACCGATGCGCAGGCGCGGGGGCAAGTGTTTGTGCCGATGCACTGGAGTGATGCCATGGGCAGCGGCGGGCGTGGCAACCTCCTGCCCGATCAGGCGGTCGATCCCGTATCGGGGCAGCCCGGCTTCAAGAACAACGCTTGCCGGATTGCGCCGGTCACCAGCGAATGGCGCGCGTTTCTGGTGTCTACCCAAGCGGTAACGCCTGCCGGTCTGGTCTGGTGGAGCAAGTCGCGTGTCGCAGACGGTTGGCTTTATGAATTGGCGGGCGACGGCGCATTCGATGCCGATGCGCTCCTGCCCGAAGGGGAACGGATCGAGGCGGTTGATCTTGTGCGCGGGATGCGGCGGGTGGCGGTGCTCGATGCCGCTGGCCGGTTTGCTGCAGGGCTTTACATCACCCGCAGCGGCCAATTGCCCGAACGCGACTGGATCGCCGCCCGATTGGGGCAAAGTACCGCTCAAGCGCCTGAAATGCTTGCGGCAAGGCCGAGCACGCCGGCACCGGATCGCGGCGCGATGGTCTGTGTCTGCCACGGCATTGGCGCAAAGCAGATCCTTGCGGCAGTGGAAGACGGGGCAGGAACGGTAACGGCGGTGGGCAAGGCCTGCGCTGCGGGCACCAATTGTGGATCATGCCGCCCGGCAATCGCCCGGCTTTTGCGGACGTGGAACGAAGAACTGGCGGAGACTGCGCTATGACAGATTTCGGGACAGATCATGCGACCGATTTTCCTGCAGGCATGGTCTGGCTGGTCGGCGCAGGACCGGGTGATCCCGAACTCCTGACGCGCAAGGCCGAACGGTTGATCCGCGCAGCCTCTATCGTGTTTCACGATGCGCTGGTCGGCCCGGAAGTGCTTGATCTTGTCGCTGGCGGCGCGCGATTGGTCCATGTCGGCAAGCGCTCCGGACGGCATTCTAAGGATCAGGGTACGATTGACCGGTTGATCGTTGCGTCCGCCTTGGCAGGCGAACGCGTGGTGCGGCTCAAAGGTGGCGATCCTTCCATCTTTGGCCGGTCGACCGAAGAGCTGGAAGCCTGCCGCAGGGCCGGTGTTGCCGTTAAAGTGTGCCCCGGCGTAACCGCAGCCAGCGCAGCGGCAGCCAGCCTTGGCCTGTCGCTTACGCTGCGGGGGATGGCGCGCAAGCTCACATTTGTCACCGCACATGCGCGCGCCGGAGAAGAGCTTGATCTTGATTGGAAAGCGCTCGCCGATCCCGATGCCACGCTGGCAATTTATATGGGAAAGGCAGCCGCAACAGCCATCTCGCGCAATCTCATCCAAGCGGGACTGGCGCCAGATACGGCCGTGTCGTTGATTGAATCGGCAAGCCTGCCGCACGAACGGGTATTCCGTTCGCGGCTCGATCTCCTACCCTTGGCCGCAGCAACCGCGCTCGCCGATGGCCCGGCGCTCTTGCTGATTGGCAAGGCTATGGCGGTTCATGGTCCGGATTGTGTATTGGCTTGCGGGGTATCGCAGGGGCCAATGGATAAGATCTCGGTCATCCCGTGAAATGTCATTGTCGCGTAAACGCGCGCCATGGCTCATCGCAAGCACCGTCATAGCCGCGTTCTCCCGACCACCGGGAAAACCATGCCACCGTTGCTCCGCTGACGACGCCCGAAGGTGTCATTTCTATCTAGCAGAGGGGTGTCATTTCTATCTAGCGCTGTGCTTTCTATTTGAAGTGCGAATTTCCGTTGTGAGTGTAGCGCTTTGCCGTGGGTGGGGCGAGCCCCACCCACGGCAACAAAATTCAAGTCGCTATCAGGGCGTCGATTTGCTCTCCAATGACCTCGGCGGGTGTTCGGAATCCGAGGCACTTGCGCGGCGTGTTGTTGAGCCTCTGGGTAATAGCTGCCAGATCAGAATCGGGCAGTGCGGCAATGTCGGTAT
>CAZSTP010000013.1:0-33556 GCA_964609325.1 uncultured Novosphingobium sp.
CCGCTCAGGCTTTTTCAAGCGTGCATTGCAGGGGGTGCTGGTTCTGGCGGGCGCAGTCCATCACTTGGTTCACTTTGGTTTCGGCGATTTCATAGGGGAAAATCCCGCAAACGCCGACGCCGCGCTGGTGCACGTGGAGCATCACGCGTGTGGCCTGTTCCAAGTCCATATGGAAAAAGCGCTTCAGCACCATCACCACGAATTCCATCGGGGTGTAATCGTCGTTCAGCATCAGCACTTTAAACTGGCTTGGCTTTTTGGGCTTGGCGCGGGTTTTGGTGGCGATGCCCAGCTGGTCATCGCCGCCAGACCGGCGCTGGTCATCATCCCCGGCACAACGGGGAGCAACGGACATGTCCGGTTCTGAAAGGCGATGCATGAGCATGATTGGTCCAATATCGCATTCCCTGCCGCTTACGACAAGAGGTACGGCGGGGAAGGTCGTTCGAAAATCGCCAGAATGCTGAAAAGACCGGCTCGAACGCGAAAGCGGACCGAAAGGCATTGCCCTCCGGTCCGCTTAATCTGGTCCCGGCAACGCGTCGGAACATCACTGTTCCGGCGCGCTGCCCGATAATCAGGCTGCCGTCTTGATCTTTTCGACAGCGAGGCTGACGCGGGTCGAGATCGGCTGGAAGGCTTCGTTGACGAGCTTGAGCATCGCTTCGCTGTTCTTCGAGCTGGAGGCAACCGCTGCGTCAAAGTTCTTGCGCATCAGGGCCGACTGCTTTTCGAAGAATTCGGTTGGCGACTTGACGGCGGCGAGGTCCTTGACGTCGGCGGTCATGGCTTCGAACGAAGTCTTTGTTTCTTCGACATAACCCTTGGTCATGTCTTGCAGGCCGGTGGCAAGGATCTTGCCCGATTCGACGATGGCTTCAACGTTGCCCTTGGCAAACGTACCGGCATCGCCAAATGCGGCCTTGGCCTTTTCCTGCGCGTCCTTGAACGCGGTCTGCATCTTGTCGGTGAATTCTGCGGGTGTGGTAACCATAGCGAACAGTTCCTTCCTTGCTGCCGGAGCACTCGACCTGCTGGCAGATGTTTTCACGCTGGGCGTCTTTGCCCGGGGAATTGCGGTGGAAGGACGCTTGCTCGCGGGCTTCACCGCTGGCGCCGGTGCAGCCGCTGCCTTTTTCGGCAACTTCGCAGGCGGAGCCTTGGTTGGGGTCTTGGTTGAAGCCTTCGCAGGCTTGGCAACGACAGCCACAGGTGCCGCTTCCGAAGGTGCAGCCGCTTCAGGCTTTACCTTAACAAGCTTAGCCCGGCTCACTTTTGTCGGGCTGGCCTTTGCTGGCTTGCTCGCCGGTGCAGGCACGGCTTCAACCAATGGTGCAGCCTCAATCGCCATAACTTCTGGCGCGGCATCAACCGTATCTACCGCTGGGGTAGTTTCGTCTGCGCTGTCCATCACTTTATCGACCATCTCGGCAACTCCTGCTTTCAATCGTGATGACAGCCTGATGCGGCGGGTTCCATGATTGTTGCACTGCACAAAATAGGGATTTGATGGTCGTTGTCAAGAATTATTGTGCACTGCACCATTTCCGAAATGGTGCAAATTATTGCTGAGCGTTTCAGCGCGTCCGGACATACCGCCCGGGCGCATTCTCGATCACCGGATCGCCCTTGCCGCCAGGCTTGCGTTTGCCCTTGGCTGCGGTTTTTGCCGGAGCTTGCGCGGCGATCCAAGCGGCCCAATCCGGCCACCAGCTGCCCTTTGTCTCCACAGCACCTTCAACAAACTGTTCAAGAGTGGATGGATTACCGGTGTTGAGCCAGTATTGATACTTGCCCGATTCCGGCGGATTGACGACGCCCGCGATATGCCCCGATCCGGCCAGCACAAACCGCCAATCGCCCGAAAGGTGCCGCGTCAATTTCCACACGCTTTGCGGCGGTGCGATATGGTCCTCACGCCCGGCCTGGATGTAGCACGGTGTCGCAATGCGGCGCAGATCGACCGGCGTGCCGTCCACCGTCAGCGAATCAGGTATGACAAGGCGGTTGTCTCGGTACAGATCGCACAGGTACGACATGTGCCATTTCGATGGCAGGTTGGTGGTGTCGCCGTTCCAGTGCAGCAGATCGAACGCCGGATATTCCTCACCCAGCATGTAATTGTTGATTACATAGTTCCAGATCAGGTCAGAACCCCGCAGCGCATTGAACGTGGCCGCCATGATCCGCCCGTCCAGATAGCCATCGGTTGAAAGGTTCTCCAGCATCTTGAGCTGCGCATCATCAATGAAATTGCGCAGATCGCCCGAATCCTCAAAGTCGACTTGCGCGGTAAAGAACGTCGCGCTCGCCACTTTGTCCGCCGCGCCGCGCCGCGCCAGCACGGCCAGCGTTGCAGCCAGTGTCGTGCCCGCCACGCAATAGCCGATGGTGTGGACAGACGGCACGTTCAGACGGCCGCGTACATGGTCAATCGCGTCGATCTGGGCGCGGATGTAATCGTCCCACATCACGTTGGCCATCGAGGCATCGGCCGATTTCCACGATACCACAAACACGCTCAACCCTTGCTCCACCGCCCAGCGGATAAAGCTTTTCTGGGGGTTCAGGTCGAGGATGTAGAACCGGTTGATCCACGGCGGAAAGATCAGCAGCGGCGTTTCGAATACTTCGGCGGTCGTCGGCGTATACTGGATCAACTGGTACATCGGCGTTTCATGAACCACCTTGCCCGGCGTCACCGCAATGTTCCGCCCCAGTTCGAACGCGGTCGGATCGGTATGCGTCAACTGGCCTTTGCGCAGATCGTTCAGCAGATGCTCGACGCCTTTGACCAGATTCTCCCCCTTGGTCTCCATCGTTCGTTCGATCACCACCGGGTTGGTGAACGGGAAATTGGCGGGCGAGAGCGCGTCCGTCACCACCTTGGTGGCGAAGACCAGCTGCTCCTTGCGCTCGGGCGGCAACCCTTGCGCCTCTTGCGCCATCTGTTGCAGCTTTTCCGAAAGGAACAGATAGGTCTGGTGCAACAGCGCAAAGGCAGGCTGATCGTGCCAGCGCTTGTCGGCAAAGCGGCGGTCCTTGTGCGGCAGGTCAGGCTTTACCGAGGGGTTCGCCACAGCCCCGCCGGCATATTGCCCCAGAACCGACGTCCACAGCGCCACGCCCTCGTTCCACAGGCGCATTTGCGTTTCGGCCTGTGCAATCGGCAATTGCCCCGCCATCTGCAGGAACGTTTGCGTCCATTTTCCCACATCGCCCAGTTGCGCCAGCATCGGCTCGACATGGACCGCCTGCTCGGCACCGAAATCGAGCCACATTTTCTGAAGCTTTGCCGCAGACATTGCCCAGTGCTGCATATCGGCGGCATCAGGCACAGTATTCTCGGCCCCCATCGGCATAAGCGGCGCAAACATCGCGCGCATCGCTTCGCCCTGTTGGCGGAACAGGTCTTCGAAAACGACCGAATCCGTGATCGTCTTGTCTGTCATGTGTATTCCCTGCCGTTGCTGCCGCACTATCTATACACGCGATGTGACAGCTTGTTAGCCCTGTTCGCTCCAAACGAGAGTAAGGTTTCCTCGTCCGTGCATTTGGCGTAAGGGCATCAATTGCGGCGCTCCTGCCGTGCCTATCCATACGAGTAAACACCCGTGGACGAAGAATTCTACCGCATGAAGCGCCTGCCGCCCTACGTGATCGCTGAAGTCAATGCGATGCGGGCCGCGGCGCGTACCGCCGGTAGAGACATCATCGACCTTGGTATGGGCAACCCCGATCTGCCGCCGCCCGCCCACGTGATTGACAAGCTCTGCGAAGTGGCGCGCAAGCCCAACGCGCATGGCTATTCCGCCTCATCGGGTATCCCCGGCGTGCGCAAGGCGCAGGCCAATTACTATGGCCGCCGCTTTAACGTCGATCTGGATCCTGAAACCGAAGTCGTGATGACGATGGGTTCAAAGGAAGGCCTCGCCAGCCTCGCCACCGCGATCACCGCGCCCGGCGATGTCGTGCTCGCGCCAAACCCCAGCTATCCGATCCACACTTTCGGCTTCATCATTGCAGGGGCCACGATTCGCTCGGTGCCGACCACGCCTGATGAACGCTATTGGGATTCGCTCGATCGCGCGATGAAGTATTCGGTCCCGCGCCCGTCGGTGCTGATCGTCAATTACCCGTCGAACCCCACCGCCGAAACGGTCGATCTGGCATTCTATGAACGGCTGGTCGCATGGGCCAAGGAAAACAAGGTCTGGATCCTGTCCGACCTTGCCTATTCCGAGCTTTATTTCGATGGCAATCCCACCCGCTCGATCCTCGAAGTCCCCGGTGCCAAGGATGTGGCGGTAGAATTCACCTCGATGTCCAAGACGTTCTCGATGGCCGGTTGGCGCGTCGGTTTCGCGGTCGGCAATCCGCGCCTGATCGCCGCGTTGAAGCGCGTGAAGTCCTATCTCGATTACGGCGCGTTCACGCCCATCCAGGCCGCTGCTTGCGCCGCGCTTAACGGCCCGCAGGATATCGTCGCCAAAAACCGCGAGCTTTATCAAAAGCGCCGCGATGTGATGGTCGAAGCCTTCGCCCGCGCCGGTTGGGAAATCCCCAGCCCCAAGGCATCGATGTTCGCATGGGCACCATTGCCGCCCGCGCTCAAGCATCTGGGCAGCTTGGAATTTTCCAAGCAATTGCTCACCCACGCCGAAGTCGCCGTGGCCGCAGGCGTGGGTTATGGCGAAGATGGTGAAGGCTACGTCCGTATCGCCATGGTTGAAAACGAACAGCGCCTCCGCCAGGCTGCCCGCAACATCAAGCGCTACCTGCAATCGATGGGCGTAAACTCCTCGGCAGCGTGAACCTAATCCCCCTCCCGCATGCGGGAGGGGCCCCGGGGGTGGGCCGCCTAACCAGACAAGCAGATGCCAGCCATGACAGCTTCGGTTCAGAACTTTCACGACCGCGTCACCATCACCACGCAAGATCACGTCGCGCACGTCCTGCTCGATCGGGCAGACAAGATGAACGCGCTCGACGATGCGATGTTCGAAGCGATCATCGCCGCCGGACACCACCTCTACAATGCCAAAGGTGTGCGCTGCGTGGTCCTGTCGGGCGCGGGGCGCTCGTTCTGCGCCGGGCTGGATCTGGCCAGCATGGCCGATGCGGACCGCTGGGGTGAGGGCAACTCGCTGATTGACCGCACGCATGGCAGCGCCAACCGCCCGCAACAGGCCGCGATGGTCTGGCGCAATCTGCCGATGCCGGTGATCGGCGCGGTCCATGGCGTGTGTTTCGGCGGCGGATTGCAAGTCGCCAGCGGTGCCGATATCCGCTTCATCACGCCAGATGCGCGGCTTTCTGTAATGGAGGTAAAGTGGGGCCTGGTCCCCGATATGGCAGGCTATGTTCTGTGGCGCGGCAACGTGCGCGATGATGTCTTGCGCGAATTGACCTATACCCACCGCGAATTCAGCGGCGAGGAAGCGGTCCGCTTCGGCTTTGCCACGCACGTCAGCGCCGATCCGCTGGCCGATGCCATGGCGCTGGCAAAAACCATCGCCGGCAAAAGCCCCAGCGCAGTGCGCGGTGCCAAGCTGCTGTCCAACCGCACGCCCGATATGGATGTGGATGATGTGCTGATGGCCGAATCCAAAGCCCAGCACGAACTGATGTATTCCAGAAACCAGGTCGAAGCCGTGCGCGCGGGTATGGAAAAGCGCGCGCCCGAATTCATCGATCCCTGAACCCGGTGCGCGGCGAATCGGTCGCGCGCCAAGGGCCAGTCTCTCTGCTGCCCTGCCTGCCAGTGCCTGATGCCACGCCTCAAATCCGCTTCTTTTGCGATCATTCGCCTCTGCACGGCGATCCGTTGCAAGAACCACTTGCGGCCCGCCCCGCTTCGGGCTAACCGCGCCCGACCACGCAAGCACTGCGATCGAGGCCCGATGGCGGAGTGGTTACGCACCGGATTGCAAATCCGTTTACGCCGGTTCGATTCCGGCTCGGGCCTCCAGCACTTTCCTCACCGCATCACAAAAACCACGTAACCCCTGAACATCGGGTGGCGGGCCAGTTCGGGCGGTGCTTTCCATGCGCCGCCTTGGGCAAGCGCCACGCGGAACGGGATGGGGAAGGCGTCCATTTTGGCGAAATAGGCTTCATAACCCGGGATCGTGCTGCGGCCCTGATAGGTCTGTACCACCACTTCATCGATGACAGCGCGCAATTGCACCAGCGCCTGCGGGTCGCCGTTGGCGCTCCAGTCCATCAGGCCCGTGATCGAAAGCTTGTATTGCGGCGGCAATTGCCCGCGCAGCTTGGCCAGAAATCGGGCATATCCGCCAATCCCCTTGGTCGCGGCGTCAAAATCGATTTGCAGGCCCGCCACGCTGTTACCTGCCGCTTGCCAGCGCGCCAGATCGGCAAAGATCGCGCCATAGGCCGCCTCGCTCCAATCCAGCCGGTTGATCCGCACCACCAGCCACAGCTCTTTGCCCGGCAGCTTCGGGGCACCCGGCCGCAAACGGGTGAACCGCACCGGGCCGCCGCTGCGCACTTCGCCATCCAGCAAATAGAGCACGCGCGGGGCCGTGCCATCGGGCGGACGCACCCCTGGCCACAGATAGAACGCGTCATACTTGCGCGGATCGACGGTTTCATGCGCCACCGCATCGGGTTGCCCGGGCGCATTGCACGCCGTCACGCCGCCCAGCGCAAACAGCGCCGCCCAGATTCGGGCGCGTCTCACCAATAGAAGCGCAGCGCTTTGGCCCAGCGGCTGGCGGGATAGGCCGTCTTCAGTTCGGTGAACCATGCCTTGCGCTGTGCAGGGGAGGCTTGGGCCTTATCCATTGCGGCACTGCTGCTAAAAGGCCCCGCACAGCCATTATAGCCCGACGGCGCATAGCACCGCACCGCGCGATACAGGGCATAGGCGCGCAAGTCTGCCGGAGCCTGCCGGTCGGCGATGATCGCCTTGTAAATGGCGTCGCGGTACAGCGGCTTGCCCGGAAACGCATCGGGTCCACTGCCCAATGTATCGGTGCGCGGCCCTTCGCCCCAAGCGTCGCTCGAAAAGGGGCTGAAGTCGTCAAAACCGTTGAGCCGCCAGAAATCGCCCAGACACAGCAAGGCTTTGCGATCGGCGGGGGCACTGGCCAGAGTCGCGGCGGTAACGGCAAGCGAAGGGCAGGCAAAGCCGTCTGACCAGCGTCCTTTGGTGAACAGGCCCACTGGCACGGCGCTTTGCTGGATCAGGTTGTACAATCCGGATTCGCTGTTGGCATTGGCCGGAACCAGCGCCACATCCCGCGTGAAATCGCGATAGGCGCCCCGGCTCAACCCTTTGTACAGCAGCATGAAACGCGCCACATCGCGTTCGTGCCCCGGGCGTGCGGCATCATTGGCGGCAGTCCGCAGGATCGCGGGCGGGGCAACGGTTTGCAGCAGAACCTCGCGCGTGGCCATGTCCTTGATCGGGGAATCAGCGGCGAAAATCCGGTCCAACCGGCCATCGCTTTGCCACCTGCGGGCAAGGCCCAGTTCCACCAACGGGCGCTGGTAAAGCGGGCTCGCCCCTTTCAGCAAATCCTGCCAGAAACCGGCCTCGTTGGGATCGCGCTTGCGGGCCAATGCCATGCCGCGCAAGGTCTGACGGCTGAACGCCAGCGGCTTGTAGGCAGCTTGCCGGGCATCATCGGGGATCAGCGTCATGATCGCCGCTGCGTCTTCGCCAGCATACCACGCGCGGCTGGCTTGCAGGAATCCGAACAATTCCGGGTGCTTGGCAAATTGCGCTGCTTGCGCGGCCAGATCGCTCGCCGAAAGCGTGTTTGCCGTATCGTCACCGCTGCGCATCTGCATCAGATCGGCAATCGCCAGAAGCAGCGGCGTATCGCCAGTGCGCGCCAAGGCGGGCAGCGCCTTTGGGCTGTCATAGGCATTCGCCCCGAACAGGCTGATGTCGATCTCTTCGGCCAGATCGGCGGCGGCTTCATCATGGGCGGGCGTGGTCATGACCATGCGCTCGTAAATGCGCGCCAGCTCTGTGCCATTGCCCTCAAGCCACAGCACGCGGCGGGTGAGGCCTGTGGCAGAAGCGGCATAGCGCCCGTTGGGCCAGGCCTTGAGATAGGCTGCAATGGCGCTTTTGGCTTCGGCAATCGCAGGCCTATCCACTTTGACCGCTTCAAAATCGCCATATTCGCCGGTGGCATTGGCCACGGCGGCGCGCAGGCCGATACGGATCGGCATATAGCCTGCCGTTTCGGCCACCCATGGGCTTTTCGCTGCGGTTAGTGCCGCAAAGCTGGTCCGTGCTGCGGCCCAATCGCCAGCATAAAATGCATCTGCGGCTTTGAGATAGGCCAGATATTCGCGGCCTTTTGCACTGGTGACTGCGCCATCCCACGTCACCTGTTCACACCCCACTTTGGCGCGCAGCGCCATCAGCGTTTCGCGCTCGCCTGCGGGAATACTGCTCTCGGCATTGAGTGATGCCGCAAAATCGCCGGGCGGCAGGCAGGCAGGCTCGCTATAGGATGCTGCCGTATCTGCCTCGGGCGGCTTGGGCCACAGCGCATCGCGCAGGCCCGTCCAGCTCATGAAGGTTTGGCCAAATTGAGGCTCCATAACAGGCCGTTCCGGCGCTGTGACCGGCGCTTTGGCCTCTCTACTGCTTATGCTTTGCATTAGCAGAAGCAGGTTGATCCGCGTATCGTTGCCGGGATTGATCATCGCTTGGCCCGCGCAATCATAGCTGGTCGAACCCAGCCGCCAGCCCGGATAGCACGACGAATCAGCGCAAGCCCACGCCACCCCGGCCAGCCCGAAAAAGGCCAGTCCGATCCCGAAACCAACGCGTACGCGCATGTGTTTCATCAACTTGGGCAGTCGGAGTTGCATCGCGAATATCCCTGTCCGGTCTAATCCCGACACGTATCAAAAATCACCACCTCACGCGAATGCAATCCGCACATGCGCTGTTCGACGTATGCGGACAATGCTGCACTTGCGTAAAGTCGGTCCCGCCGGTCGTTCAACTGCCTATCGCGGCAGCACCGCACATGAGGACCACTTGATGTCATTCAATCCCGTGCTGCCGATGAGCAAGCGCGATCTGCTCGCCCTGATCGGCCGCAGCGCCGGGGCCTCGGCGATGTACTTTGCCATGTCGGGTCTCGGCCAGGCGCAAGCCTCGCCCTTTGCGGGCGTGCCCAAACTGGATGGCGATACCAAGGGCGCCTCGGTGCTGATCCTGGGCGCAGGTGTTGCCGGGCTGGTTGCCGCGCTGGAACTGCGCCGCGCCGGTTACAAAGTGCAAGTGCTGGAATTCAATGACCGCGTCGGCGGGCGCTCATGGACTCTGCGCGGGGGTGATACTTACACCGAACTGGGCGGAGCCACGCAGAACTGCGAATTCGCGTCCGGCAATTACATCAACCCCGGCCCGTGGCGCATTCCGCACAATCACTATGCCATCATGCATTATTGCCAGGAACTGGGCGTCGCGCTCGAACCGTTCATGCAATTGAACTACAACGCCTATGTCCATTCAACCAAGGCGTTCGGCGGCGTGCCGCAGCGCTACCGCCACATCCAGGCAGATTTCCTCGGCCATGTCAGCGAACTGATGGTTAAGGCGGTCAACAAGGATGCGCTGTCCGATGCGGTGACCAAGGAAGACGGCGAAATCCTGCTCGCCGCCCTCAAAAACCTCGGCGCGCTCGACAAGGATTACCGCTACGTCGCAGGCCCCGCCTCCAGCGAACGGCGCGGCTGGGCCAAGGGGCCAGGCGGCGGCCTTTCTGCCGAACCCATTCCGTCCGATCCGCTCACGCTGGAAACGGTGTTGCAATCGGGCCTGTGGCGCAACATTTCGGCCAGCCTGTCATCTACCCACCACACCGCGATTTTCCAGCCGGTGGGCGGCATGGACATGATCCCGCGCGCTTTTGAAAAGCACGTCGGCGATGCGATCCGCCTCAACAGCAAAGTCACCGCGATCACGCAGGATGAACGCGGCGTCACGGCGGCCTATGTCGATACCAAAACCGGCGAGAAGCTGACTGCCAAGGCCGATTGGTGCATCTGCACGATCCCGCTCTCGATCCTCAGCCAGATCGAGATGAACGTCAGCCCCGAAATGACCGCTGCGATTGGCGCGGTGCCTTATGAAGCCTCGCTGAAAGTCGGGCTGGAATTCAAGCGCCGGTTCTGGGAGCAGGACGAGCAGATCTATGGCGGGATCACCTCCACCGATCTGCCGATTGGCCAGATCAGCTATCCCAGCACCGGCTATGGCGGCAAGGGCCGCGCGGCTTTGCTCGGGGCCTATGCCTTTGGCGCTGCAGCTTATGAATACACCTCGCTTGCGCCCGCAGAACGCATCGCGCGGACGGTGGCATGGGGCGGGCAGATCCATCCGCAATACAAGGCCGAATTCCTCAACGGCATTTCGGTCGGCTGGCACCGCGTGCCCTGGACCCAAGGCTGTTTCGGCACATGGAGCCCAGAGGCGCGGGCCGAGCATTACAAGAACCTGTGCCAGATCGATGGCCGGATCATGCTGGCGGGCGAACACGCCTCGTATATCCCGGCTTGGCAGGAGGGCGGCATAACCTCCGCGCTCGATGCCATCGGACGGCTGCATCAACGCGTGATGGCGGGATAACCGGATATGAAAAGAAATACAGTCGCGCTGGGTATAGCGGCCAGCCTCGTTTCCGCTTCGATCACCGCCTCGGCGCTGGCGCAATCCGCTGCCGAACCTTCAGGTGCGGGCAATGCCGCAATTGCGGGCGAAGGCGATGCCGATGGCGCGTTCATCACCCCGGGCAAGTTTAGCGAGCCTACGGGCGAGAAGATGTACAAGCGCGTCTGCGCCGGATGCCACATGCCCGATGCCAAGGGCGCGAAAGGGGCGGGTATGTATCCCGCGCTGGCACGGGCGGAAAATCTCGCCTCGGGCGATTACACGCTCTACGTGGTGCTCAAGGGCAAGCACGGCATGCCCGCCGTCGGGCGCATGATGACCGATCAGCAAGTGGCTGATGTGGTGAATTATGTCCGCACGAACTTTGGCAACAAATACAAGGATCGCGTCACGGCGGCGCAAGTGAAGGACGTGCGCTGATCAGCTAAGCTTAATGCCTAGTACTGCGCCCAGATCGGCCAGCGCCTGCTCCGCGCCGGTCACCTTGATCGCGTGCATGCCCAGCGCGGCGGCAGGTTTGCAATTGATGCCAAGGTCATCAAGGTAAATGCAGGCTGCTGGGGGCAGAGCCAAAGCATCGCACATCATCGCGTAAATGCGCGGATCGGGCTTGCGCACGCCTGCCTTGCTGCTTTCGATAACGTGTTCGAAGCGCGCGAAAATCTGCTCCATCTCGTCGCGGGCATCGGCGCTGCGGGCCATTCCCGCGCCGTGGCCGGTGGGCACATTGTTGGTGATGCAGCCAAGGCGGTAGCCATCGGCCTTGAGCCGGTCGAGCGCCGTGACCATCGCCGGGCGCACCGCGCCAGCCAGCACCGCCAAAACTGCATGGCCTTCCAGTTCGTGGCCCAATGCGCGGGCTTCGCGCGCAAACCGCTGGTCGAATTCGTCGGCACTGATCTCTGCCCGTTCAAACAGCGCCCAGGCGTTGCCATCGCCATTGCGCGCGTTGACCTGGCGGATGAAGTCTTGTGGCAAGCCGCGCTCTGCTTCGAGCCGGTTGAAGGCTTCGAAGGGCGAGGAGGTTATCACGCCGCCGAAATCGAAAATCACCGCCGCGTAGCCCAATCTGACCTCCTGAAATGCTGGCGCTTGCTCTAACCAAAAGCAAAGTCCCCGCAACCCTTCTCAATAAAGAGAAATTTGACGCAAGTCATGGCGAGGCGCATGATCCTGGCCGACGATGGGGGCATCTCGAATAGCAGGAGGATCCCCATGCGTTCCATTCTTTGCCCGGTCGATAGATCAGAAACGCTTGATGACCGTGTCGAAACCGCCTTGGCACTCGCCCGGGTGACCGGTGGCCATGTCACCTTCCAGATCGCCACGCCTTTTGCCCAAATGGCGGTGTGGGAGCCTTTCGGCGGGGCCGCGATTTCCGCTGTTGCCATCAGCGAGGCGCGCGAACTGGATGAAAAGCTATCCCGCGAACTGGATGTGCGCTTGCTCAAGCAGGATGTGGCGTTTGATGTAACCATCGATGACATGGGCCGGGTTGAAGCTGCGGCCAGTGCGGCCCGTTTTGCCGATGTGCTGGTGGCCACGCTCAATGATCCGGTGCTTGAAGAGATCGTCCTGTCCTTGCGCGCGCCGGTCCTTGCCGTACCTGCCGGGGAGCCGATGCTGGTTTTCGATGGCCCTGTGCTGGTGGCCTGGGACGGCGGCCACGAATCCGCCAATGCGTTGCGGGCGGCCTTGCCATTGCTGGAGATTGCCGGTGCTGTGCATCTGCTGACCGTGCGGGAAAAGGACGGCAGTTTCCCGGCATCCGATGCCGCGTGCTATCTTTCACGCCACGGCATTCACGCAGAAACGCATGAGCGTGATCGCAACGGCTCTATCGCTTTCACGATTGAAGAATGCGCGCGCGAAGTGGGTGCAGGGCTGATCGTGATGGGCCTGTTCGGCCATAGCCGCTTGCGTGAAATGCTGATGGGCGGGGTTTCGCGCGAGATGCTGGACCGGTCAAAGATTCCGCTGCTTCTGGCCCATTGACGCGAATCAGCAGGGGCTGGAGTGCATGCGTCTCCGGCCCCTTTTATCCGCCTACCGGATTTCGCAGCTGCAACATCGGATAGCAGCACTCGATTTAGCAATCGATTGTGAATGGTTTTCTATCGTTTCGTTGCGGATGAAACAACATATAAACCTATGCAATACAGGGCCATAAGTTAAATTTTGCAAAAAATGCAACCGCAATTGCTCATTTCGCATTTGCACAAAAACTGTACGTGCGTCATACGAAACATGCCTTTCAGGCATCCTCTCCCAAAACTTTCCAGCCCGGCAGGCAACTGCCGGGCATTTTTTTGCCCGCGCTCCAGGGGCGACAAACCCGCCAAGACCCGGACACAAAAAAGCGCAGGAGAGTTCCCCCTCCTGCGCCTGTTTGTTTGTATGCCAGTCTAGATCAGAACTTCACGCGCGCACCGATGCGGATGCCATAGAGCGATTGGCGCGTTTGCAGCACTTCGTTAGGCGCCTGAACGGTGCCATACTGGTACTTCGTGCAGTTGGTGCCTGACGTTGCCGCACAGGTTACACGAGCGATCACGGCGTTGTAGGCGAATTCCACCTGCGTGAGCGCGCCCCAGTCCTTGTCGATCATGTTGAGCACGTTCTCGACATCGGCGAACAGCTCGATCTTACCGGCAGGAGCCAGCGGGAGCGGGATTTCCTGACCGAAGTGCAAGTCGACCTTGAAGAAGCTTGGCGAGGTTTGCGAATTCTTCGGCACCACCTTGCCACGATACTTTTCAAGCCCAAGCTGGCCGACCAGCGCGTTGAAGTTCGTAGCGCTTGTGGCGTTATCGAACTGCACCAACGGATCGTTTGCACCGGTCGGGACGTAAAGCAGCATGCTGCCAAGGTTGCCCACGGTGCCGAACACCGCGCCACGACCGTTCGTGTTGTCGAGCATGGTCAGGCTGTAAGGACGGCCCGAACGCAGCTCACCAAACAGCGAAAGCGTGGTCTTGTTGTCACCGAAGAACGCGTGGCTGTAGTCGATCCCGAGCTTCCACTGGTTGCGGAATTCGTAGATCGAACGGCCATAGGCTGGCAGGTTTGGATCAAGGAACGCGTTGTTGTTGTAGTTCGATCCCGAAGTTGACGAGGTCGAGGACGAACGATCCTTCACGTCTGCGCGGGTATAACTGCCCGAAATGCCGAGGCCTGATTCCCATTGCTTTTCAAACCGGAACGTTCCGAACAGGCTGCGACCGTCGCTGGTGTTGGTCAACTGGAGGTCACGGTTGGTCGTGGCCGAACCACCGAACGGGCCGTAACGGGTGCGACCATCAGGCAGCGTACCGACTGGCACCGAGCGGAGATCCCGCCACAGGTAACCCTGCAAGGTGTTGTCGTAGAGGAACTGTACGCCGAGCAGCCAGCCATCGCCAAGCGCGCCAAGATCGGCCTTGTAGTCAGCCTGGAAGGTCGCCTTGAACTTCTGGGCGATTTTCAGGTTGGGGTCGATATTGTCGGTCGGTGCAGCGGCAAGGCTGCCGGTATTGCGGGCAAGGAAGTTCACCACGCTTGCCGGGATTGCGCCACTGGTCAGGCTGTTGAGCGCGCCGCAGGTGCTCGAAGCACCGCAGTTTGAACGGTTAAGGTCAACCGCGTTGGTAAGCTGGCCGGTGTTCGAGAAGACGTTCGAGAGGTAAACGTCGGGAGTAC
This sequence comes from uncultured Novosphingobium sp., assembly GCA_964609325.1. GTDB lineage: Bacteria > Pseudomonadota > Alphaproteobacteria > Sphingomonadales > Sphingomonadaceae > Novosphingobium. The sequence continues at coordinate 14,351 of CAZSTP010000013.1, forward strand.
CGCCCGCAAACACGCCAGCGCCAACCCGCAGGACAAGGCGATCGCTCGCTTCCCAATTCGCGGCAAAGCGCGGCTGGAACGCACCGCGACCCTTGAATGTCGAACGGTTCGAGAAGCCGTAACGCGTGGTGAAATTCGCGTTGAGCGGCGGCAGAACGTTGTTGTCAAAGAGGTCGTACCGCACGCCCAAAGTCATATCGAGGGTCGGGGTAACCTGCCAGTCAACTTGCGTGCCGAAGGTCCAGTTGGTGGTGTTGAACCGGGCCGCTGCATCGTTCGGATCGTTCGATGGCACCGCATTGCCATAGCGCAGGCGCGCGGCATTGCCGTTGACGAAGTCGTTCAGCGTGTCGAAGTAGAAGTCGCCCAGCGAACGCTGGAGGAACAGGTTGAACACGTTGACGCGGGTGTAACCGGCGTTGAGACGCAAGGTGAAGTCGCCGGTATCATAACGGCCGCTCACGTCGAACGAGAGGTTTTCGGTGTTCAGCGCGTTGGAATGACGCGAAACGTCCGGACCGAAATACAGGCTGGTGCCGTCACAGCCGGTTGCCGATGCGCCGGGAGCCGAATCGAGGCAGACCTGCATTTGCGGGAAGGCGTTGCCGCCAAACGGCGTTTGCGCGCGGTTGTAGTCACGATACGAACCGCGAACCGTTGTCGAGAACGTGTCCGACCAGGTCGAGTTCACTTCCAGCGTGCCCGAGTTCACTTCTTCGCGCAGCTCATATCCGTTCGACTGGTAGCCCAGACCGAAAGGTGCCGTCAGGAAGGCGTTCTGCTGGAACTGGTTGGTGCCGACATTGCGGATGTAGGTCAGCGCCGCACGGTGATCGTCGTTGATGTTCCAGTCCAGCTTGCCGACGATCTTTTCGTCTTCTTCCTGGGTGGTGGCAATCAGGCCCTGCGTGTCATAGCCAAAGCGGCTTTTGGCGACTGATGTGACCTGATCGATCAGGGCTTGCGTCAAGCCGGGAACCTGGTTGGCGAAACCTGCGCCAAAGCCGGATTCAAGCGGACGGCCTTCTTTGGTGCGCTCATAGGCGAGCATGAAGAACAGCTTGTCCTTGACCAGCGGGCCGGAGAGCCAGCCGCCGAACTGCTTCGAGCTGAAATCAAGACTGACGGTGCGCGTCTTGGTCTTGCTGCCGGTCAGGCTATCGTCGGTGTAGGAATAGAAGCCGCCGCCGTGGAACTTGTTGCCGCCGGACTTCAGCACGACGTTGATCGCGCCGCCCTGCATGTCGCCCTCGGCGATATCGTATGGCGCAACCTTGACCGTGAACTGTTCGATCGCGTCGAACGGCACAGGGCCACGTCCGGTGGGCAGACCGCCGTTGTTGAGGCCGAAGTCATCCGACATCTGCATGCCGTCAACCGAGAAGCGGTTGAAGCGGCCATTGTTGCCGGCGATTTCGATGGTGCGGCTGTTGGTCAGGTCGAGCGTGACCAGCGGATCGCGGCGGGCAAGGTCGCGCACGTCGCGGTTGATCGAAGCGGTTGCAGCGATCTTTGCGGCGTTGAGTCCGGTGGTGGGGCCATCGGATGTGCCTGCGACATTGATCAGCGAACCTGCGGTTACAACGATTTGCTGCGAGGCTTGCAGATCGATCGGCAGGCGCGTGGGCTGACCGGCGCTGAGGAACAGTTCATTGACGGTGCCGGGTTCAAACCCTTCTGCCTCGACTGTCACCACGAACGGACCGCCAACGCGAAGGCCGTTGGCTGAGAAGTTGCCGCCTGCATCGGTTGTCGTGCTAGCGGTTGTGCCTGATGGTGTGTGCGTAATCGTCACGGTCGCACCGGCAACGGGCGCTCCGCTGTTGGACACGACACCGCGCACCGATGAAGATGTTTCCTGCGCAAAGGCTGGAGTGGCGATTGCTGTGGCGAGTGTCAGACTCGCGGCGCTGGCAGCCAGAAGAAATCTGATTTGCATGTTTTGACCCCGTATGTGCGCCTTTAATGACGCGGTTGTGGCGGGGACGTCACTCGGGAATCACCCCTTGCGCCACCCCATCGCAGGCGGCCCTAGCCGCCCGAGTGCGCCCTCAAAACCGGTCGCAAATGACACTGGAATGACGATGTTTCGACAACGTGACATCGGGCATTGCACCCGCGCAACAGACTTGCGCATTTGGTTGCAAAAGTAAGTAGAAAGATGCGCAAAATGTAGGGAAATGGCAACTTATGGCAATTTGTTGCTTTGCCGCAACAACACAGAAAAATTGCTGCGCCGCAAGAATTATCGTCAAGTTTCAGGCTGGGCGGGCGGATCGATGACCGCTTCAAGGAACCAACGCTGGTCGGCCTCCAGACCAATCGCGGTCAAACGCCCTGAAGCAAACGCGCCGGTATCGATTCCGATACGATTCGGGCGGGTGACCGGATCGTCGGTGATCGTATGGCCATGGATCACAACATGGCTGTGCGGTTCGGTGTGATCGAGGAATTCACGCCTTATCCAGCGCATGTCCGACACGGTCTGGTCTTCAAGCGCTATGCCCGGGCGGATGCCGGCATGGACGAACAGGTAATCGCCACAGATGATCTGGTTTTCCATCGCCCTGAAAAAGGCGATATGGCTTGCGGGGACCAATTCGTTCATCCGCTCGCGCAGTAATTCCAGCTTTGCCGCTGCATATTCCTCCGGCTGCAAACCATAGCTGAACAGCGTTTCCTTGCCGCCATGGCGCAGGAAATGGCGCAGCACTTCGTCATCCTCAAGGCTGGCCAGCATCATCTCTTCGTGATTGCCCGCCAGCACGCGCACTTTGCCGCTCTGCATCAGGGCCATTGCGCGTTCGACGACGCCCCGGCTTTCCGGCCCGCGATCCACCAGATCGCCGAGCAGGACCAGATACGTATCGGCAGGTCCGCGCGCGGCATCATCGGCTTCGATCAACCCCAGCAATTGCTCGAACAGGTCTAGCCGCCCGTGGATATCGCCAATCGCATAGATCCGCTGCCCCGCAGGCGCACTGGCTTGCGGCGCGGCGGGTTGATCGGGCATTGCTGAAAACAGGGAACGGATCTTGCTGAACATGGAACCTCGTATAGCGCGCGATATGGCCCCACGCTGTGCGTGATTCAACACCCATCAATCCCGGTAACATCCTAAGCGGAAAGTCTTAACGCAGATAGAAGTCGATGGTCGTGACCACGCGCACCTTCTTGTAGGGCGTGTCCGATACACCCCAACCGCCACCGCCATCGCCATCGCGCGCGGTGATTTCAAAGTAGCCCTGCGTCGCGGTCTTGATGCCTTCCACCGATACGCCACTGTCGCGCGCAAACTGTTCGGCAGCGGCGCGCGCGTCCTTGGTGGCGGCGGCAACCATCGCGGGCTTGATCGTGTTGAGCTTGGTAAACGTATAGGCCATGCCCGATCCTTCCTCCAGCATCACCCCGCGTCGCACCAGATCGAACTGGCGCTTCACCGCCTTTTGCGCGCGGTCGATGTCGGTCGTGCGCAATGTCATGCGCTGGCGCACGGTAAAGCTGGCCACGCCGTTGTTGTTGAACGTCTGCACGTTCACGCCGGTGGGCTGCAAGGCATCGGCGGGAAAGCCGAGTTCCGCAAAGAAGGCGCGGATCGATTGGCTGTCGCGGTCAACACTGGCCTGCGCGCTGGCCATATCGCCCGCCGTGGCGGAATAGGCCAGCGTCCAGGTGGCAAGGTCTGCGGTCACTTCGCGTTCGGCAAGGCCCCGCACGGTTACCGCCCGGTCTGCCACTTTGGCGCGGCGAAAGCCGTCACCGATGAACCACCCGCCCAGCACCAGTCCTGCCGCCAGAATGGCCACCGGAACCAGCGCAATTGCGCTGCGTGGCACAAAGCTTGTGCGTAAGGCTTGGGGTTCGCGGCTATCGTCGCTACTCTGGTTGCTCATCGTCATCTCCAGCAGGCATTGTATTGCGGTGAGTTGTGCGATTATATCGATGAACCGATTTTGAACGGAAGTGCTCGCCCGTGACCAAATTTCTCCACACCATGATACGCGTAACCGATCCTGACGCCACCATCGCGTTTTTCAAACTGGTCGGGCTTGAGGAAGTGCGCCGCTTTTCCAGCGAGCAGGGGCGGTTTACGCTGATCTTTCTGGCAGCCCCCGGCGAAGAGGGCATTGCCGAGGTTGAACTGACCTATAACTGGCCCGCCGAAGACGGCACCCCTGCGGAAGTGTATACCGGCGGGCGCAATTTCGGCCACTTGGCCTATCGCGTCGATAACATTTACGAAACGTGCCAGCGCATTCTGGATGCCGGCCATATCGTCCATCGCCCCCCGCGCGATGGACATATGGCGTTTGTGAAGACGCCCGATGGTATCTCGATCGAACTGCTCCAAGACGGCCATCTGCCGCCCGCCGAACCTTGGGCGAGCATGCCAAACACCGGTAGCTGGTAAATTGATGCGGGGAGTGATGGCCGCCGGTGCGCGCCATCACTCCCTGCCATTTACGACTTTGCCGCAATCCAGTCGTTTACGCGCCGCTCAAGAATCGAGAGCGGCTGTGAACCTGATGCGATCAACAGATCGTGGAAGCCCTTGATATCAAACTTGGCCCCCAGCGCCGCTTGTGCCTTGCCGCGCAGCTCAAGGATCTTGAGCATACCGATCTTGTAGCCGGTGGCTTGCCCGGGCAGCGTGATATAGCGGCGCACTTCTGACCGTGCGGTTTCCGGTGGCTGGCGTCCAGTCTGGTTGAGGTAGGTTACAGCCTCTTCCTCGGTCCAGCCTTTGGCGTGAATGCCGGTGTCGATCACCAGACGTGCCGCGCGGAACAATTCGGCATCCAGCCGCATGAAATCGGCTGCAATATCCGGGAACGCGCCCATTTCCTTGCACATTGCTTCGGCATAAAGCCCCCAGCCTTCGCCGAATGCGACATAACCTGTCACCGCGCGGAACTTTGGCCCGCCCTTCTGGCGCACCTGGATATCGCCCTGCATGTTATGGCCGGGCACGGCTTCGTGGCACATCAGCGTGTAAAGCGATGCCGGATCTTCGGAATCGCCAACAAGGTGGACATATGTGCGCGCAGGTCGCGAACCATCGGGGCTGGGCGCCGATGCATGGGCGGCACCGCCCGCCACTTCGGAAAACGCCGGTTCGCGCACCACTTCAATGCCATAAGCAGGCAAAGTGCCGAAATAGGGCGCGAGCATCGATCGCGTCTTGGCAACAAAGGCGTTGGCCGTAGCCAGATATTCGGCGCGCATTGTATCGTCATAGGGGCGCGGCGGATAAAGGCGCGCGCGTTCGGCATAAAATGCATGGCGATCCTTCAGGCCCGCTTGCTTCGCAAGGGCGTCTTGCGCCGCTTCGATCCGCGCCACTTCGGCCCGGCCGATGGCGTGGATTTCGTCGGCGGTCAGATCGGTGGTGGTGTTGAGCTTCAATTCGTTGGCATAATATTGCGCGCCATCGGGCAGGGAGATAGCCCCCACACGCCCGCTGGGAGCGGTTGCCAAACGGCTTTTCGCCCAATCTATCACGCGGTCATAGGCAGGCTTCAGCGCCACAATCGCCTCGCGCGCCTGCGCCAGACGCGCATCGGCATCGGCCTGTGCCAGCTTGCCCGATTTGACCAGTGCGGCGGTCTTGGCCTTCACGTCTGCCCATAAGGCGGCATCGGGGCCGGTGCCGAACGGTGCGCCGCTGGTAAGCTTTTCGCTGCCGGAAATGACGGTTTCGATCTGGAACTTGGGCGGGTTGATACCCGCAGCCTCGCTCGCCTTGGTGCGCGCAATGGCCAGATCGAGCACAGCGGGAATGCCGCGCAAACGGGCGATGTAGTTATCAAGATCGGTAGTATCGGCCACGCTATGCGTGTTGATGAGGAAATCGGGCAATTGGCTGTGCACCGAATAGAGCCGCGAATAAAACGGCGGGCGGTAGAGGCGATTGGCATTGCTCAGCGCCGCACGCTCGGCCTCAAGCGCCCAGATATCAAAGTTGACTTGCGCTTCGGGCGATAGCTTTGCGCGGTCAAACAGCGCCTGCATGCGCTTCACGCTGTCTTTGCGCCAGTTCAACTGGGCAAGGGCTGCTTCATCGCTGATGTCGCTCCAGCGGTCTCCGCCTTCCTTGATGCCAAGCCGGGTGGCAAGCTGGGGCTGCTGCTTTACCCATTCGGCAAACTCTGCGTCCAGAAACGCGGTCAGGCGTGCGTCTTCGCTGATCGAGGTTGCAGGCGCAGGAGCGGGCGCTTGGGCGACAGCAGTGTGGGCCGGAAGCATCAATCCGATCGCAATCGCCGCAAGGCTGGCGCGCATTTCAGGTTTCATCGCTGGTCTTTCTCATTGTTATCATGTTGATAGACATAATCCCGCAACCACGGCGCGTACAGGGTGGGGCCGCAAAGGGCGCGCGGCAATCCACACCAAAGGCACGGCCCGGCGCTGCCGCATACTCGCATTCAATCGCGCGGTTAACAAGCTTTGGATAAGCGCGGCAAAGGTTGACGAGCCCGCCACGATCATGGCAGAGGCGCTGTGCGTCAGCCCGGTGCTGCAAACGCGCGGGTGTAGCTCAATGGTAGAGCAGCAGCTTCCCAAGCTGAATACGGGGGTTCGATTCCCCTCACCCGCTCCATTTTCCTGTTCGCTAATGTTCGCATTTATCTAGGCAGGTCCCCAAGAATCGAGATAATTAGCGGTTAGCAGGCCGCAAGCATTCGCTCGCATTCGCATCCAGCCACTGCCTTCTGGGGGTATGCGGTGGGGCAGGTCCCCGGAAAGGCTTGTTTGCATATGGCCCTGACCGATGTTGCTATCCGGAATGCAAAGCCCGGAGCAAAGCCAACCAAACTGGCTGACGGTAGCGGCATGTTCCTGCTCGTTACGCCAGCCGGGGGAAAGCTTTGGCGCTTGAAGTACCGCATTGATGGCCGCGAAAAGCTTTTGGCCATCGGGGCCTATCCGGAGATTGGATTGGGCGAGGCACGCAGGCGGCGCTAAGAAGCGCGCGAACTGATTGCCCTTGGCAAAGACCCATCGCGGGAAAAGCAACGAGAAAAGGTGCGCGCCCGCATTGAAGCTGCTGATACCTTTAACGCGATCTGCGAAGAATACTGCCAGAAGCGCAGGCGTGACGGGATCAAAGGCTGGGCACCTGCCACCGCGATACGCAGCGAACACCTTTTGTCTTTGGTTCGGGGTTCTATCGGCAGGCTGGCGATCAGCGAGATTGAACCGGCTGACGTTCTAACCGCCATCCGGCGTATCGAAGGCAAGGGGAAGCTGGAAAGTGCGCGGCGCAGCCTGCAACTGGCTGGCGCGGTGTTCCGGCATGCAGTGGCTACCGCGAGGCTGGCTTCGGACCCTACCCGCGATTTGCGCGGTGCGCTGACCGCGCCAACCGTAACCCACTACGGCGCGATTACCGAAGCGGCCAAGGTCGGCCAACTGTTGCCGGCGATTGATGAATATGAAGGTAGCGGAATAACCAAGCTGGCCTTGCAGATCTCGCCGCACGTGTTCGTCTGCCCCGGCGAGTTGCGCCATGCGGAATGGAGCGAGTTTGATCTGGATGGAGCGCTTTGGATCATTCCCGCTGGCAAGATGAAATCGCGCAAGGTGCATCACGTACCCCTGCAGGAACCACGCCCCGCGTGCCTTCAGGATCGCCGCAGCTTTCTCGCTTTTGTGGCTGGAGAGATTGTCGAGGATGACCATGTCGCCTTTCTTCAAAGTCGGGGCGAACTGGGTTTCGACATAGGCTTCGAAGATTTTCCGGTTCATCGGGCGGTCGATCACCCAAGGTGCAGTTAGCCCGTCGTGGCGCAAGGCTGCGATGAATGTCTGCGTGCCCCAATGGCCGAAGGGTACCTTCATCTTGAGCCGCTGCCCCCGCCGGGCCCGTCCGCGCAGGCGGGTCTTCCTCAGCGAAAACAACTCGCAGCCGTTGAAAGTTCTGGCGAGTGCCAACCCCGCTTTGCTTGATGATCTTGCCGTCAAGATCACCGCGATGCTGGACGAGAGCCGCGACGACAGCGAAGATGAAGAACCCGAGGATGACGAAAGCGATGACGAGGTTGTCGAAGAAACAGAGAGCGCGCGTCCCGTTCTGCAAGGCAGACGACAGATAGCCGACATCTTCAGGCGCGCAATGCGGGCCTTGGCCATACGCCAAGCATCTGGCGGGCGACCCGCAGCGGCAAGCCGGGCCGGTCAAATCCTGGCATTCTTGCAAGAGCGAGACCTTGCTATCCCTGATCTCAAGGATGTCGGGAAGGTCCTGTTGCTCCAGCGCGCGGCGGGCAGACTGGCCAATGCGCCCTCGAACTACTTGCGCCGTGTACCGGCACGCTACCGGCGCTTTCGTCGCACCATGCGATCGGAAAATCGTTGGTACGGCGAAAAAGCCGGCGCGTCGTCTCAGGTGCATCCGGCCGAAGTTGACCTCATCATGCTTTGCATGTTGCGGGCTGCGGTCGGCTTTCAGCGTGATCGCATAGTGGCTTCCAGACTTGTTGAACGTAGCCAACCCATATTCGAAACGGTCGCCAGTCTTCAGCGAAACCAGATATTGGTCGACGAAGCTACCGACTTCTCGCCGGTCCAATTGGCGTGCATGGCGGCGCTTGCTCGTTCGCAAACCCGCTCGCTTTTCTTGTCCGGCGATTTCAATCAACGCCTCACAATGTGGGGTAGCCGGACAAATGCAGATCTCGATTGGGTCGCGCCGCAACTTGAGTCGCACCATATCAGCGTGACCTACCGGCAAAGCCGGAAGCTGGCCGCATTTGCACGTCAACTCGCGGTATCGCAGGGCGCTGCGATTGAGCATCAGGCACCAGATTATGGGGAGAACGTCGGGTACGATCCAGTATGCGGACTTTCTCTTGAAACCAATGATGCAAAAACATCCTGGCTCATCGCGCGTATCAAGGAGATACAAGCACTCTCTGACGGAAATTTGCCGACCATTGCAATTCTTCTGCCTGACCAGAGCAACATGGCGGCCCTGACCGAAGCTTTGAATAGCAAGCTCGCGGATCTCAGCCTCAAAGCGAAGGCTTATGCAGACGGGGAGGCGATTGGAAAGACCAACGACGTGAGGATTTTTCCGATCGAGCACATCAAGGGGCTCGAATTCGAAGCAGTGTTCTTTTTGGACGTCGAAATTCTTGCGAGCCAACAACCTGAAATGTTTGAAAGGTACATTTACGTCGGCGCTACCCGCGCAGCCACATTTCTTGGCCTGGCCTCAACTGAGGCCGCGTTGCCCGGCTCACTGTCAAACGGCAATCTCACGTATGGCTCCACATGGTAACAAGTACTGATCTACGCCTATCCATGAACCCGTCCGCACTCGAATCTGAGCTGCGGGATGCCGCGAACGGTCAGGGGTATCGCATTGCCCAAGGCCAAGCAGTTGGCTGGCTGTTTTACTCGTCTGCGTCAGCGCCGGGGGAGATCGCTGTCGCTGCAACAGCGTCAGGCTTGCATGGGCCATTTTTCTTGTCAGTCGCTCATCCAAGCGCAGCCCGGGAACTCAAGGCAGAGTCTGCCGGGCCATGTGCAAAGGGACATGCAGCAGCCTTTGCCTTCACGACCCGAGAATCCCTCTTTGCCGGCGTCAGTGCAGTCTACCGCCTGTCGCTGAGCCTGCCGACATTGCCCTTTGAAGACTTCCGTCGGGAAACCGCTCACCTGTGCGACACCGAGGCCGAACGCGCGCAGAAGGTCCGGATCGGACAGGATCGATTCCGGGCAGCGGTCATGGACTACTGGAACAGAACTTGCCCGTTCATTGGTGTAGTTGATCCGCAACTACTTCGCGCCTCCCATATTATTCCTTGGGCCGATTGTGAGAGCGATCAGGAAAGGCTTAATGTCCACAATGGTTTGCTGCTGTCGTCCTTGTGGGACGCCGCATTCGACACCGGGTTGGTCACGTTCGACGACTTGGGCTACCCGATTGCTTCGCCTAAGCTAGGAAAATCAGCGCTTAAGGCTCTGGCGCTCGATCAAGTGCCGCCGTTACAGTTGGTAGATGAACAGAGAAGTCGCCTGGCTTGGCACCGAAAAGAGGTATGGCTGAGTGCTTGAGCGGAGGAGGCCTCGGCGACTTTTGCCCAAGTGTTTTCCGCCGGTGTCGATGGTGCAGCGTTACTTTTAAGCCTGGCGCGATGCCGGTCTGTGTGAAGCCATTCCTGTTTCGAGTGGCCCTTGTCCAACCACTATCTTTGGCCTCAATGCGACCGTTTGGGGGTGTTATTGGGGGTATATTCCGAGGGATAATCAGAAAAATATTGAAATAACATTTGTTTATAGAGGGATTGCGATTCCCGCTACCCGCTCCATCACTTGTCAGTACTGGAATTTTTCCCCGACCGCGCTATGGGGCGGATATGCATATGCCCCATCGCCAGTCGCATGGCCCGGTCACTGTCGCCGCACTCTATCGCTTTGCCCGCTTTGACGATTGCGCAAGCATGCGTGCGCCGCTTGAACAATTGTGCATTGACCATGGCGTTCGCGGCACGCTTTTGCTGGCACCCGAGGGGATCAACGGCACCATTGCTGGACCGTCCGAAGCGATTGACGCGGTGCTTGGGCATATCCGCGCCTTGCCCGATTGCGCTGATGTCGATGTAAAGCTCTCCACCGCATCGACCATGCCGTTCCACCGGACGAAAGTGCGGCTGAAGCGCGAAATCGTGACGATGGGCCAGCCCGATATCGATCCGCGCGCCAGTGTCGGAACCTATGTCAGCCCGCAAGACTGGAACGCGCTGATTGCTGATCCCGATACGATCGTGATCGATACCCGCAACGATTACGAAGTGGCCGCCGGCACGTTTGAACGCGCGATTGATCCCAAAACCGCCAGCTTCCGCGAGTTTCCGGACTGGTTCCGGCAAGAGCGCGCGCGGCTTCTGGGCGAAGGCAAGCCGCCCAAAGTGGCCATGTTCTGCACAGGCGGCATCCGCTGCGAAAAATCGACGGCGTTCCTGAAGCAGGAAGGGATCGACGAGGTCTATCATCTCAAAGGCGGCATCCTGAAATATCTGGAGACGGTGCCCGAGGAAGAGAGCCTGTGGCGCGGGGAATGCTTCGTGTTCGACCAGCGCGTTACGGTTGGCCACGGATTGGTCGAAGGCACCCACAGCTTGTGCTTTTCCTGCCGCCGTCCGGTAAGCGTCGAAGACCAGCGCTCGCCGCTCTATGAAGTGGGGGTGAGTTGCGCTGCCTGCCACGGTGAACGCACCGACGAGCAGCGCGCCTCTGCGCGCGAGCGCCACCGCCAGGAAACGCTCGCCACCAAGCGCGGCGTTGCCCATGTCGGTGCCGTGCTGCCGGGGCCTGACGCAGGATAACAAAGGCGGCGCATCCCGGTGTCGCTACCCGAACGAATCCGCTAATCTCGTTGGCGGCGTGGCGAAGCATGGCACCGAAAAGGCATGCCTCCTATCGCCTGAGAGACTTGCGCCGCACCCGGGTTGCGGCCACAACACATTTCGCAAGTGCACAACCGCTTGCACCAAGGAGAGTTTCGACAATGAAGACCGTTCTCAAGGTCAACGGGCAATCCCGCGAGGTTGATGTGCCATCGGACAAGCCCTTGCTCTGGGTCCTGCGTGAGGATCTGGGCTATGTCGGCCCCAAATTCGGCTGCGGCCAGGGGTTGTGCGGGGCTTGCACGGTCTTGATGGACGGACAGGCGATCCGCGCTTGCCTTACCACTTTGGACGCGGTCGGAGCGGCTGCGATCACCACGATTGAAGGCGTGGCCGCCAGCCCTGTTGGCAAGAAGGTCAGCGAGGCGTGGATCGATATCGATGTGCCGCAATGCGGCTATTGCCAGGCAGGCCAGATCATGAGCGCGGTGGCTTTGCTCGAAAGCAACCCGACGCCCGCCGATGATGAAATCGACGCCGCCATGGCGGGCAACCTGTGCCGCTGCGGCACTTATCACCGTATCCGCGATGCCATCGTCAAGGCTTCGGGCCGCAAGGTCGCAGGAGGCACAAATGTCTGATCAAGCCCTTCTGGCGGGCACCCGCCGCTTTGCGCTCAAAGCCATGCTGGCTGCCGGTGGCGCGCTGGCATTCGAAATCGAATTTGCCGCAGCACAAGGCAAATCCCCCCAAACCGGCTCGGCCAAACTCACCGCCTTTGTGCAGATCAACGCCGATAACAGCGTGACGATCAAGGCTAAAAACCCCGAAATCGGCCAGGGCGTCAAGGCGATGCTGCCGATGCTGATCGCCGAAGAGCTGGACGTGGCGTGGTCTGCGGTCCGGGTGGAGCAGGCCGTGGCCGATCAGGCCAAATTCGGCCCCCAGTTTGCGGGGGGCAGCATGTCCACTCCGATGAACTGGATGCCGATGCGGCAGGCTGGCGCGACCGCGCGGGCCATGATCCTCGCGGCTGCGGCCAAGCAGTGGGCGGCCCCCGTTGCCGAGCTTTCCACCGCCAATGGCGAAGTGATCCATGCCACGACGGGCCGCCGCGCACCTTATGCCGCGCTGGCTCAGGCCGCAGCCAAAGAGGCTGTGCCGGATGTCGCCACGCTGAAGTTGAAAGATCCGGCGACGTTTTCGATCATCGGACAACCTGTGCGCGGGCCCGATACGGCGGCGATTGTGGCGGGTAAGCCCTTGTTCGGGATCGATACGCAATTGCCCGGGATGGTCCACGCCGCGCTGCTGACCGCGCCGGTGCGCGGCGCGGTGTTGCGCAGCCATGATGCGGCCAAGGCGCTGGCTGTGCCGGGTGTGCGCAAAGTGGTGGTCTTGCAGCAGCTTGGCGAGGAGGACGGGCCGGTTGACGGGCTGGCGGTTGTTGCCGACAGTTGGTGGACGGCCAATGAAGCGCGCAAATTGCTTGATGTTCAATGGGATAACCAAGGGCGCGAGAAGCATTCGGATGCGGCGTTTGCGGAGAGGGCCAAAGCGGCTTTTGCGGGGAAGCCCGGTGTGCCGGTCCATGCCAGTGGCGATACCAGCGCCGCGCTTGCGGGTGCGACTAAGATATTGAAATCGCAGTATACTTATCCCTTCATCGCGCATGCCACGCTGGAGCCGCAGAACTGCACCGCGCTGTTCAAGGATGGCAAGTTGGAAATCTGGGCTCCCACCCAGATGCCTGACGAAGGGAGACAACTGGTTGCCAAATCGCTGGGGCTTGAGCCGGCGGCGATTACCGTGAACCTGACCCGCATCGGCGGCGGGTTTGGCCGGCGATTACAGAATGATTACATGGTCTTCGCCGCCAAAATCGCGCGCGATATGCCGGGCGTTCCGGTGAAATTGATCTTTGACCGAGAGGAAGATTTCAAGCTCGATTTCTTTCGCGGAGGCGGTTTCCACGCGTTCGAAGCGGGCCTTGATGCGAGCGGAAAAATGGTGGCGTTTCGCGACCATTTGGTGACATTTGGTGCCGGTGGCAAACCGGGACGCGGTGCTGAACTGCCCGCAGACCTGTTTCCGGCCAATGTCGTGGCCAATGCCGATCTTGGCATGACCGTGCTGGAAAGCAACATCCCGCTCGGCTGGTTGCGCGCGCCTGCTTCCAACACCCTGGCCTTTGCCACGCAGGGCTTCCTTGATGAAGTGGCGAGCGCAGCGGGCAAAACCTTGCCAGCGATGTTGCTCGAACTGATGGGCGATCCGCGCCTGATCATGGCGCCCAAGCTGCCCGGCGTGCCGGATTACTTCCAGCCACCGCCGTTCCACACAGGCCGTGCGGCGGGCGTCGTGCGCGAGGCGATGAAAATTGCCGCCTGGGGCGACAAGCCGGTGAAGGGCCGGGGCTTCGGGTTCTACTTCAGCCACCTTGGCTATTTTGCAGTTGTGGCCGATTGTGCCGCAGGAGCCGGTGGCACAGTGCGCGTGACGAAGATCTGGGTTGCCGGAGACGTCGGCAGCACGATCATCAATCCGCTCAACGCAGAGCAGCAAATTCGCGGGTCAATGATTGATGGCATGGGCCATGTGATTGCCGGATTGAAAGTGCCGATCAGCGGCGGGCAAGTGCAAGTGGCCAATTTCGATGCCTATACCCTGCCCCGCATCGATGTGGTGCCGCCCATCGAAATTTCGATGGTCAAGACCGACAACCCGCCGACCGGACTTGGTGAACCCGCCATGCCCCCGGCGATTGCCGCGATTGCCAATGCGATCAGCAGCCTGACCGGCAAACGCGTGCGCAGCCTGCCTTACGAGGCGTAGCTTGCCGTCGGCCTGCGTGGCGCCATTCCGGCGCTACGCAGGCGCGGCTCAGGCGACCGGTGGCGTGACGGCCTTGACCAGCGTATCCACCTGGATGCGGGTCATGCGGCGCATTTCCTCGTCGTCTTTGGCGATGGCGGTAAAGCCGCGCACACCATAGACCAGATTGGTGGCAAGGTCGGCAGCCAGGGGCGCTGCTACGCCGTGGTCCCCCAGCAGCTTTGCCGCAATCGCGCAAACCTCGGAATAGGCTTTGCGCACAACCGGAAGCTCCAGATTGTCCATATCGACCGAATCCGGCACTGTTCTGCGCATTTCCAGCAGCTTCATGCACCATTCTTCACATACCGCAAACAGCTGCGCGCCAAGACCGGAAACCCCTGCAATTGCATCGCGAATGGCATTGGCGCGCTCGGCAGAGAGATAGAGAACCGCAGCTTCGAACAGCTGCATCTTGCCTTCGGGGAACAGGAGGTACAGCGCCGGACGAGACATGCCAGCCCCGCGCGCGATATCATTCATGGTTGTGCGGGCCAGCCCGTAACGCAAAAACTGCTCTGCTGCTGCGGCTACGGCGCGCTGATGCTTGGTGTCACTGGCCATAAGCCTCTTTTGCCGATGACTGCTGTTTTGACCAGCATATTTCGCCAGCATTTTTGCGGCTGTTTGAGCGCGACCTATAGCCGCAATCAGTCAAAATCCTCGGGCGGCAATTCATTCCAGCCGAGTTGTTCCGCAACCGGGAAACATGCCTCTGCCGGGACTTTGCGCAAAACCTCGATCGCACCGGTCGAGCATTCCCCGACGCAATCCCCGCAATGGGCGCACAAATCAGGGTCAACCGCAATGCGGCGGCGTTCGATTACAATCGCGCCTTTCGGACACACTTCATAACACCCGAAGCAGGCGGTGCAGAGTTCCGGATCTGCCAATCGTTGCATCACATAACCGGACATCTGCCATTTCCTTCCGGTTCCACCGCAAACCTTGATCTGAATCAAAGCAGCTCCAGCCAGATAATGGAATTATTTAGACGATCACACCCCTGGTGAGGAAGAGGAAACATGCGCGAAAAGGTAAGAGCCGACTATGTACCGGCCAAAGATTATGTCTGTGCCGATTTTGCCAAGCGGGAAAAGGACCTGCTGTGGCCGCGCGTTTGGCAGGTGGCCTGCCGCGAACAGGAGCTCGCCAAAGTCGGCGATTACGTAACCTATGACATCTGCGACCAATCGATCATCGTGGTGCGATCTGCGCCCGATACGATCAAGGCCTATTACAACGTCTGCATGCATCGCGGGCGGCGGCTGACCGAGGGCTGCGGCCATGCCACGCGGTTCCATTGCAATTACCACGGCTGGCGCTGGAACCTTGATGGCAGCGTGCAACGCATTCTGGACGAGAAGGACTGGAAGGGCTGCTCCAACGCATCGCATGATGATTTCAAGCTTGCGGGGATCAAGGTCGGCACATGGGGCGGCTTTATATTTGTGAATATGGACCCGGATTGCGAACCGCTGGAAAGCTTCCTCGATCCGATGCCCAGGTTCATTGATCCGTTCGAACTGGAGAAGGCAAAGTTCCGCTGGTCCTATTCGGTACGCATACCGTGCAACTGGAAAATCGCCCTGGAAGCATTTGACGAAGGCTATCATGTTGCCGCCACCCACCCCCAGTTGCTTGAAGGCTATGGCGACGACTACACGTGGTCAAAAGCCCAGGGGAAGCATGGCCAATTCGGCTATGACCATTCGGAGTACCCGTTCGGATCAAACAGTCCGCGCCTGAAGAAGCCGGTACCCGATGACCTGCGCCCGGGCATGATCCACTATCTCCAGCTTCTGAACGACACATTGAAGGCCATCGTCACCGAAAAGGACGCTGCGGCGGTAACCCGGTTGATGACCGAGGCCAGCGCAAGCGACAGCCCCGAAGTGCTCGGCATGAAAATGCTGCAATTCCAGGAAGAAGCGGCAAAGGCAGCGGGTGCGCACTGGCCACCGCTGACACCGGAGCAGCGCGTTCTGGCCGGGACCGACTGGCACGTTTTCCCCAACCTTGTGTTTCTGCCAAGCGGCACCGGCACGCTGTGCTATCGCGGAAGACCGTGGGGCGATGGCAGCGATCCTGACTGGTGCATTTTCGATGTCTGGTCATTGGAACAGTATGCGCCCGGTGCGGAACCGCCCATCGCGCACAACATCATCCACAGCGATGATGGCTGGAAAGCTATCGGCAGCGTCAGCGAAATTCTGGAGCAGGACTTCCTCAACATGGAGCAGGTCCAGCGCGGGATGAAGCAGCGCGGTTTCCCCGGAAACCGCACCAGCCCGGTGCAGGAAGTGGCGATATCAAACATGCACCGCGTGTTGCACGAATACGTGTACGATTGATCTGATACCGGCATGGCAAGGGGCTGCGCCAGCGATGGAGCAGCCCCTTGCCATGCCGGGCCATCCGGTGCGTTCTGCGTGCATCAACGAACATAGATAGACATTAATATCGATCTGTTGCACGCTGCTGCGTGTGATGTCCCATCCGCTTCCTTCGCATTTCACACCCTTTCAACCGCGCGCGGCGGCGACGCTACTGTTGCTTCGGGACAATCCGTTCAGCGTGCTGACGGTAACGCGCAATGCCCGTTCCTACTTTTCATCCGCGATGGTTTTTCCGGGCGGTATGGTTGAAGACTCCGACTTTTCCGATGAGTGGCGCGATTATCTTTCAGGGCACGAACACGTTCCCGAGCCGGACCGTGCCCTGCGGATCGCGGCATGTCGCGAGACCTGGGAAGAAACCCTGGTTGCCGCTCCGTGCCATGCGCTGGCTCCGGTGCCGGAGGCAAGGCCGATCGAGGCTTTTCAAAAGCATCTGACGCAGGCAGGAGCAAGATTGGATCTGGCCGCGATGACGCCGTTTGCGCGCTGGATTACCCCGCCGGAAATGCAGCGCCGTTACGACACACACATGTTTGTGGCCCGCGCCCCCGACAATGCCATTGCCTTGTGCGATGGCCAGGAAATCGTGAGCTGTGAATGGCTTGAACCGCAAACAGCCATAGCGCGCGCCGATGCAGGAGACCCGGCAATCCTGTTTTCGACATACTTTAACATGTGCTTGCTGGCACAGGCGCATGATGTGGATTGCGCCATTGCCATGGCGGCAGAGCGCCCGATTGTCCCGGTGATTCCGCGCAAAGTGGATGATGACGAAGGCAGCTGGATCAAGATCGATGAAGGGGCGGGGTACCCGGTCACCCGTGTTGCCATTCCATCACGCCATCCGATCAACACCGGATCCTGATGCCTCGCGCGGCGAGGCGTGCGACAGCTTGCGCAGTGTGCCCGAAAAGGTGACCGCAATTTTATCACCTTGGGCCAGTTCGCCACGCACAAAGGCCAGGCGTCCCGTCTGGTGGACCAGCGATACCCGGGCCAGCAGATCGATCATCGGATCGACTTGCTGGACGTACTGGAGTTCGAAATTGATCGTCACCACACCATCGCGGCCCACCTGGCCATGGGCGTAGAGTGGCAGGAACAGGCACTTTTCTGCCGCTGCGGCAAGAAATCCGCCATGGAAGCCTTTGTGGATATTGAGGCGGGTGGGGCCACCGGGGATCACAGCCTCGGCACCGCCGGCTACAGGACGAACCATGACCGGTGCCATGAGGGCATCAAAACCTTCTGCCGGATCATCCAGCAAACGCCAACCTTGCTCCAATTTCGTGTTCCCCTGATCCTGATGCGCTGCCGTCTTGCGCAGGCGCTAAAATGAGATATACGATTTTTTCCAAAGCCGCATTCACGCGTTTTTGTCAATCGTGTTGTGCCGTTGCGACGTGACCGGCACCGCATTCGACGGTGGCGGAACGCGCCGGCCGAAAGCGGGGAGACGGCCATTAGTGAACTTGCCGATGGACGCCAAGGTATGTCAAGGCGTGCGTGCGCCGACCAAGTTAGAGGATTGTGATGGCTGATCGATATGCAAGCTATCAGGGGCTGACCGTGTCCTTGAGCAATCACGTGCTGACCGTGACGATGGACAATCCCCCGCTCAATGCGATGACCGCCACTATCCATACCGAACTGGGCAAGATCTGGCTTGAGGCCGGGGCTGACCCCGATGTGCGCTGCATCGTGTTTACCGGCGGCGGGGACCGCGCCTTTTCGGCAGGCGGCGATCTTAACGGCATGATCGAGCGTTTTGGCGATACTGGTTTCTGGCATAACGGAATGGCGGAGGCCCGCGCGATCATCGTGACGATGCTGGAATGCCCCAAGCCGGTTATCGCGCGGATCAATGGCCACGCCATGGGCCTTGGCGCAAGCATTGCCCTGGCCGCAGACATCACGATCATTGTGGACGATGCCCGGATCGGTGATCCGCATGTGAATGTGGGGCTGACTACGGGCGATGGGGGGGCGCTGCTCTGGCCGCATCTGGTGGGCACGGTCGAGGCGCGCCGCCACCTGCTTTCGGGCGATGCGTTAACGGGCAGGGAGGCAGCGGCCAAAGGGCTTGTTACCGAAGCGGTCCCGCGTGACCAACTGGATACTGCAGTGCAGCGCTGGGTCGACAGCTTTCTGGCAAAATCGCCGGTGGCGCTGCAAACCACCAAGCAGGCGCTCAACCTTGATATCGTAGAAAAAGCCAAGCGTTACATGGGCGAAATGCTGCGCCTTGAAACGAAATCGTGGCAATCGCCCAATCACCTCGAAGCGGTGCGCGCCATAATCGAGAAGCGCAAGCCTGAATTCAGCAACGACTGACCCGGAAGGAAAGCCGATGTCCGAAACAATTGACCTTGAGGTTCTGGCAGAGAGCTTCTCGGAGTATCTGATGGAATCCTGGCCGCGCGAAAAGGCCATCGCCTATGCCCGCAGTGCCGATGCCTATGCCGCCGATTTGTGGGGCGGGATGACGGAATTGGGCTGGACCGCTTTGACCGTGCCCGAGGCTCATGGCGGGCTGGGGCTGGGGCTGGATGCGGCAGCGACGCTCCATGCGGCGCTGG
>CAZSTP010000014.1:0-33249 GCA_964609325.1 uncultured Novosphingobium sp.
CGGCACGGACGAGTTTGCCGTTTTCATAGCGCAACGAGCACGACAGGCCGTCGATTTTGTCCTCGGCGGTCATCGCAACTTCGGCGTCTTCACCCAGCGCAAGGAAGCGGCGGACGCGGGCGACGAATTCGGCAACTTCCTCGTCCGTAAAGGCGTTGTCCAGGCTCATCATCCGCACTTCATGCGCGACTTTGCCCAAGGGCGAGGCTGCGACTTCGTGGCCGATCAGTGCGCTGGGGCTATCGGCGCGGATCAGGTGCGGGAATGCGGCTTCGAGTTCGGCATTGCGGCGGACAAGCGCATCATATTCGGCATCGGAAATCTCGGGCGCGTCTTCGGCGTGATAAAGCCGGTTGGCCCGCGCAATCTGCTTTGCGAGCCGCATCAATTCATTGGCGGCTTCGGCTTCGGTAATTTCAGGCACGGAGTTCAACTCCCCCTCCTCTTCCGAGGAGGGTATTGGTTGGTGGTGATTGCGGGTCATGCCTGTTCGAGCAGGCGATCTGCCTGGGCGCGGGCTTCGGCGGTGACTTCGGCGCCAGACAGCATGCGCGCGATTTCCTCTTTGCGGGCGGCGGCATCGAGCAGGCCGACCGAGGTGCGGGTGACGGTGCCTTGGGAGGATTTGGCGATCATGTAGTGCCGGTCACCGCGCGCGGCGACTTGCGGGCTGTGGGTGACGGCGAGGAGTTGGCCGGCAGAGGCAAGGCGCGCAAGACGTTCGCCGATGGCGCTGGCGACTGCGCCGCCGACCCCGCGATCAATCTCGTCAAAAATGATCGTGGCGGCCCCGCCCTCTTCCGCCAACGCGACTTTGAGCGCGAGGATGAAGCGCGAGAGTTCGCCGCCCGATGCGATTTTGCCAAGCGGGGCGAAATCAGCGCCGGGGTTGGTGGAAATGAGGAATTCGACCGCGTCCATGCCGCCGGCGCCCCAGCGATCTTCGGGCAGACGGATGACGGCGGTGTGGAATTTGGCGGAATCGAGCTTGAGCGGCGCAAGTTCTGCCGCGACGGCCTTATCAAGGCGGCGTGCGGCTTCGGCACGAATGACCGAGAGCGCCTCGGCTTTGGCCTGATAATCGAGCGCGGATTCGCGGGCGGTGCGTTCAAGCGTGCCGATCTGCGCCTCACCGCCTTCGATAGCATCGAGCGCTTCGCGCAGTTCGAGCATCTTGGCGGGCAGTTGATCGGCGGTGCAATTGTGCTTGCGGGCGGCGGCGCGCAGTTCGAACAGGCGGGTTTCGATGCGATCCAGCAAGGCCGGATCGAAGGCCAGCAGTTCGGCGGCGCGGGAGAGTTTATCCTCGGCCTCGCCCGCTTCGATCACGGCGCGATCCAGCGATTCGAGCGCTTCGGCGAGCATCGGGTGTTCGCTGGCGATGCGATCAAGACGGCGGGCGGCACTGCGCAAACCGGCCAGAGCGGAATCCGAGCCTTCCCAAAGGCGTTGCAGTTCGACCAGATCGCCCGAGAGGCGTTCGCCCTTTTGCATATCGGCGCGCTGGCCGGCGAGTTCGTCTTCCTCACCGGCTTCGGGGGCAAGGGCCGCGAGTTCGGTGAGGTGGGCAAGCAGCAGGTCCTGCTCTTCAGCGGCTTTGCTGATGGCGGCGCGGGCCTGGGCGAGCGCATCTTCGGCCTTACGCCATTTGCTCCACGCCTGTTCGACGGCGGTAACGTCGCCACCGGCATAGCGATCCAGCAAGGCGCGGTGGCCGCGTGCGTTGACGAGGCCGCGATCATCGTGCTGGCCGTGGAGTTCGACGAGATTGCGGGCGATATCGCGCAGAAGCGCAACGCCGACGGGTTGATCGTTGATGAAGGCCTTGGAGCCGCCATCGGCCTTTAACCGGCGTTTGACGATCAGCGGTTCGCCCGGTTCCAAATCGACTTCCGCATCAGACAGTGAGGTGCGGATGGGATCGGGCAGTTTGGTGAATTCAAACGTGGCGGTGACGCTGGCCTGATCTTCGCCGCCGCGCACGAGGCCGCTATCGGCGCGATCGCCCAGCACGAGGCCGAGCGCATCGAGCAGGATCGACTTGCCCGCGCCGGTTTCGCCGGTGAGCACGCCGAGGCCACCGCTGAACGACAAGTCCAGCGCTTCGATGAGGACGACATTGCGGATCGAGAGGCTGGTGAGCATTGCGGGTGATTCTCTAGCGCCTTGTTGGCGGTTCGTCACGTGCCGATGTCATGTTACGTTCCTGTCTTGTTTCACCTGCGTGACACCCTGCCACACAGGCGCAATGCGAATCCGCCAAAGCGTGACGAACTGATGAAAGGTGCGCTTCATGGCTTCTCGCGCGAAATCGGGCGGTTCGATCCCGTTCAAGTCCTCGGCAGATCTGTTTGGTTCGGTTCCGGCGTGGCTGGATATGCCCGAACCGCGCGGGTTCCGGCCCAAGCGCAAGTTGCGCACGGTGTGGATTTCCGATCTGCATCTGGGCACGCGGGGCTGCAATGCCACGCTGCTGCTCGATTTCCTCGCCTCGATAGAGTGCGAAACGCTCTATCTGGTGGGCGATATTGTGGACGGCTGGCGGTTGAGCAAGGGCTGGTACTGGCCCGACGCGCACAACGAGGTGGTCCGCCGCATCCTCAAGATGGCGCACCGGGGCACGCGGGTGGTGCTGATTGCGGGCAACCATGACGAGATGCTGCGCCCTTATGCCGGGATGGAGTTTGGCGGCGTGGAACTGGCGCTGGACGCCATTCACGAGACGGCGGACGGGCGGCGCTTGCTGGTGACGCATGGCGACGGGTTTGACGGCGTGGTGCTCTATGCCCGCTGGCTCGCCTTTGCGGGCGACAAGGCCTATTCGCTGCTGCTGCGCGCGAACGGGTGGTTCAACGCGGTGCGGCGGCAGTTCAAGATGCCGTACTGGTCGCTATCGGCCTATCTGAAAAAGCGCGTGAAGAACGCGGTCCAGTTCGTGTGCGACTTTGAAGAAGCGGTGGCGCACGCGGCGCGCGATATGGGCGTGGACGGGGTGGTGTGCGGGCACATCCATTGCGCCGAAATCCGCCAGATCGGCGATGTGACTTATTACAACGACGGCGATTGGGTCGAAAGCTGCACCGCGCTGGTGGAAGAGCGTGACGGCGCGATGTCGATCATCGACTGGGCCGAAGAGACGCGGCGTGCGGCGGCGGTGAAGGCCGTGCTTGCGCCTATTCCCGCACTTGTCGAGGAAGAAATCGCATGAGGATCGCGATCTGCACGGACGCATGGCATCCGCAAGTCAACGGCGTGGTCCGCACGCTGGCCGCCACCGTCGAGCGGCTGATCGCGCGCGGGCACGAGGTAGAGCTGGTGACGCCGGGGCAATTCCGCACGATGCCCCTGCCCGGCTATAGCGAAATCCGGCTGGCGATGGCCCCGCGGTTTGGCACGCGCCGCACGCTGGCGGATTTTGCGCCCGATGTGGTGCACATATCGACCGAAGGGCCGATTGGCTGGAGCGCGCGGAGCTGGTGCAAAGCCAATGGCGTGCCGTTTACCAGCGCCTTTCACACGCGCTTTCCCGATTATGCAGCGGCGCGGACGGGTTTGAGCGCGGACATGTTCTGGCCGGTCATGCGCCGGTTCCACATGCCAAGCCGCGCGGTGCTGGTTTCAACGCCGACGCTGGCGGGGGAGCTGGCCGCGCAGGGGATTGGCCAGACCCGGATCTGGACGCGCGGGATTGACCGCGAGCTATTCCGTCCCGGCCATGCGCCTTTGCCCGAACTGGCGGACGCTGCTGGGCCCGTGCTGCTGAGCGTTGGCCGCGTGGCTATCGAGAAGAATCTGACAGCGTTTCTGGATGCCGACGTTGCCGGTACGAAAGTGGTGGTGGGCGACGGGCCGGATTTGTTGCGGCTGAAGGCGCGCTATCCGCACGTGCGCTTTTTGGGCGCGCTGCATGGTGTGGCACTGGCGCAGGCCTATTGTTCAGCCGATGCGTTCGTTTTTCCAAGCCGGACCGATACGTTCGGGCTGGTGATGATCGAGGCATTGGCTTGCGGGGTGCCGGTGGCGGCGTTCCCTGTGCCGGGTCCGCTCGATATCATCGGTGCCGGTGGTTATGGCCCGGGTGGCGATTTGCCGATGAAGATCGGCGCGCTGGATGAAGATCTGGGCGTGGCCATCCAAAAGGCTTTGCGGTGCGACAAGCTGGGTGCAGCCGTGCATGGCGCTTCGTATAACTGGGAGCGCGCCACCGACCAGTTCATCGGCGCGGTCAGCGAAGTGGCGCGACCTGTGCAACAGTTGCAGGTGGCCTGACTTTTAAGGCTGATGCGAGGGGGGTAAACCCTCCCCCGGCCCCTCCCTTAAGGGAGGGGGGAAGCAACATTCCTGATCTTTAGCTGGCGGTGGTGCCCGGGGCGTATCTGCCCATCAGATCGAACGAGCGTTCGTACCACTTGCTGCCGGGATAGTTTGCGCCGAGCACGGCAGCGGCTTTTTGCGCTTCGACCGTCAGGCCCAGCGACAGATAGCTTTCGACGAGGCGGTAGAGCGCTTCGGGGGCGTGGCTGGTGGTCTGGTATTTGTCGGCCACGGTGCGGAAACGCAGGGTGCCCGCGAGCCATTTGCCGCTGCGCTGGTACATGCGGCCGATTTCCATTTCCTTGCCTGCAAGGTGATCGTTGATCAGATCGATCTTGAGGCGCGCATCGGCGGCATAATCGGTGTTGGGATAGCGGCGGACCAGTTCGTTCATCGCGGTCAGCGATTGCTGCGTGATCTTCTGGTCGCGGGTAACGTCGCTGATCTGTTCGTAATAGCACAGGGCGATCAGGTAGTAGGCATAGGGCGCGTCTTTGTTACCGGGGTGAATCGACAGGAAGCGCTGCGCCGATTGCACGGATTTGGAATAATCGCGCGAGACGTAATAGCTGAACGCGCTCATCAACTGGGCGCGGCGTGCCCATGGCGAATAAGGGTGCTGCCGCTCAACCTCGTCAAACAGGGCAGCGGCCTGTTTGGAATCACCGCGATCAAGGCGATCTTTGGCGGCGACATAAAGCGTATCGACATCGCGGGCGACGTAGGCGACGTCCTTTTTGCCTTTGCCGCCAGCACAGCCGGCGGTCAGTCCCATAGCGACTGTGGCAGCGGCAAGAATGGCGAAGCGCAGCGGGCGGCGGAGGCCGGATTGCGATTGAGCAGAAGACGTCATGCAGACCCTATAGCCAGCAGGTTCCTGAACGCCAAGTGAAGTTCACAAGCGCAACACAGCTTTCGTGATTTATTGCCCCTGGCGCAGTTCAGGCGACCGCGAAGGGCGCTTCGATTTCAATGGGATCGGCAAGCGATATGCGATCAAGGATTGCAGCGGTTTCATCACGCAAAAGCAGCATCAGGCCGCGCAATTTGCATTCCGCTTCGGGCAGGCAATTGTTGCATGTTTCATGCGCGTTGCGGCTGGCACAGGGGACCAGAGCGAGGCTGCCGCGGGTGATACGGATGATATCGCCATAGCGGATATCGACCGGAGGCAAGGCCAGTTCATAACCGCCATCACGCCCGCGATGCGATACCACGATGCCTTCGCGCGCCATTTCCGACAAAATGACGGTCAGAAACTTGCGCGGGATGTTTTGCGCTTCGGCAATGGCATCAAGGCGCACCGCACCTTGGCCCCATGTACCCGCCAAGTGCTGCAAAGCCCGGATTGTATAACGCGTCTTTTGCGAAAGCATGGTTAAGAAATGGATATTCGCCCGCAAAAGTCAACAGGGATGGTAGAATTAACCCATCGAATCCGGAACCACCCGATAATGCGGGCAATCCTACTTCGCTGCTTCGCCAAGAAAGGCGATGAGGTCTGCGCGGTCTTGTGCATTGGCCAATGGCGGGAAGGCCATGCGATTGCCGGGAATGGTTTTCGCAGGCGCGGCCAGATAGGCATCGAGCATGGACGGCGACCAAACGATTGCCTTATCCTTCATGGCTGCCGAATAATTGAAACCGGGCATCGTGCCCGAGGTGCGCCCGACAATGCCTTTGAGCGAAGGCCCGAGCCGCGTTGCACCGGTGTTAAGATCATGACAGGCCGCACAGCGCGCATAAACCGTTTTGCCGCGCACCGGATCGCCCGCAGGCTCGGCCATGGCGCTGGAGGCACAGGCAAGCGCAAAGGCAGGGAGCAAAGCGAGACGCTTCATGGCGGTGTATCCTTGGAACATGATCAGCGTGTTAATCGGGCGCGGCTTTCGCTGTGCTGAATGGCTCAATCCTTGATCGGCGTGAGCAGATAGAGCTTCATCAGGATCCGGAACAGTTCAGACTTCTCACGCGTGGTCAGGCCGGACGTCAGATGCTCTTCAAGCGCAAAAATGGCGCTTCGGGCCTTGGCAAGAACTTCACTGCCATCGTCTGTGATCCACAGCCCCCCTGCCCTGCGATCCAGCTTGGACGGTTCGTTCAGCAGAAATCCGTTCTTGATCAGCTGGCGCACAAACTGGTGCACGGTGGGGCGTTCAATCTGGAAAAACTTGGACAAGTCTGTCTGCTTGACGCCAGGATTGGCGTTCACCAGCCACAGGATCGCCACCTGTTTTGGCGTAACATGCAGAGGGTCAAGGAACTTTTCGAGACGCGTGACAAACAGCGTATTGACCGTGCCGACATGAATCCCGAGCACGGAATCAAGACCGTCAAGGTCTAGCTCCGGAACAACCGATTGACGGGTAATCTCTGCCGTAGCCACGCAAGGTCCTCTTACCGCAAGTCAATCAAGGCCCCGGTTCAGGGCAAAGCCGCCGTGTTTTGCGGCACGGACGACTCACGGTTCATTAGTAAGGCTATCGATTTTCTGCAAAGCGTTTGTTAACCGGCGGCGAGAGCGCCCGGGGAAGCGTGTTTTCAGGCTTCGACCGGTGCAGTGGTGAGGCCCAGTGCCGGAATGCCGACCGAGCGCCTGCCGCCGTAATCGGTGCGCACGACGATCAGGTTGCTCTTTTCAAGATGTTCAAGCAGGCGGCGGATTCGGCCTGACGAGCGGGTGCCGTAGATCGTTGCGAGGGTTTCATCGTCCGGGCACGGCGCGCCTTCGACCGCCGCGCGTGCGAGCACGAGGAACGGCGCGAGCAGATCATCGGGCACATCGCGGGCGATGTGGAGCAGATCGGCCCATTGGGCTTGCGCATCATCGGCAATGCCCGCAACCGCCATCGCAAAGCGGCGGCGGAAGGCGTTGAGGTCCATCCCGGGCAGGATGCGCAACATGCGGCAGCGCACGGTAAAGTCTTGATACAACTGGGCGGCGGGTTGGAAAGTGCAGTCCGGCTCAAGCGCCATTTCGGCCAGCACTGCGGCAATGTCTGCTGCGGTTTCTTCGGCGGCGAAGAGGCTGGGTTCGACGGGTGGTTCGACGTTTGCGCCTGCGGGTACGAATTCGGCAATCTGGCCGAGCAGTTCGTCGCTTTCCACCGGCACCACTTCGGGTTCGGGCGCGCGGGGCATCGGCTCCATCGCGAGCGGCTCTGACAAAAGCAGCGATTCCATCGCGGCACCGCCTGCGTTGGGAAGCGGCATCAATCCGTGGATCACGTTGCGCGCGCTGGTCTCTACTTCTGCGATGCGCACGCCGATCGGACGGCGCGCGATGGCAGGGCCAAGGCCGAGGAAGTGGCCGCGTTCAAGATCACGGATCTGTTCGGCCTGCTTGCGCTCCATGCCGAGAAGATCGGCGGCGCGGGCCATATCGATATCGAGGAAGGTGCGGCCCATCAGGAAGTTCGAAGCTTCTGCCGCGACGTTCTTGGCCAGTTTGGCAAGGCGCTGGGTGGCGATGACGCCTGCAAGGCCGCGCTTGCGGCCACGGCACATCAGATTGGTCATGGCCGAGAGACTGAGGCGGCGCACTTCGTCGGACACATCACCCGCAGCGGCAGGCGCGAACATCTGCGCTTCATCGACGACGACGAGCGCGGGATACCATTCATCGCGCGGAGCATCGAACAGGGTGTTGAGGAAGACGGCGGCGCAGCGCATTTGCGCTTCGAGTTCGAGGCCATCAAGGCTGAGGATCACCGAGGCACGGTGTTTACGAATGCGCGCGGCCAGCTTGGCGATTTCAGCGGCATCATAAGCCGAGCCATCGACCACGACGTGGCCGAAGGCATCGGCGAGCGTGACGAAATCGCCCTCCGGATCGATCACAACCTGCTGGACGATGCTGGCGCTTTGTTCGAGCAGACGGCGCAACAGGTGTGACTTGCCCGACCCGCTGTTACCCTGCACCAGCAGGCGGGTGGCCAATAGCTCTTCGACGTCGATCCTGACAGGGGCGCCGGACCGGTCGGCACCGATGACTATGGTTGCGCTCACGATGGCGTCTGTGGCGGAGTGAGGCGGAATCGGCAAGGCCGGACGGGTGCGATTTCCCCCGCCTTGTGGCGAAAGCGGCGTGGCAGTTGTGTGCCACGCCGCCGTCTTTGGTTCTGGCAGGACGGTTCAGTTGCGGATCAGGTGATCGAAGGCGGAAAGGCCGGCCTTTGAGCCCTCACCCATCGCGATGATGATCTGCTTGTAGGGCACCGTCGTGGCATCGCCTGCGGCAAAGACGCCGGGCAAGCTGGTCGCGCCGCGCGCATCGACTTCGATCTCGCCACGCGGCGACAGTTCGATCACGCCCTTCAACCATTCGGTGTTGGGGACGAGGCCGATCTGCACGAAGATGCCTTCGAGCTCGACCGTGTGCAGCTCTTCGGTCTCGCGGTCCTTGTAGATCAGGCCGCTGACTTTCGCTCCATCGCCAAGCACTTGCGTGGTGAGCGCCGAGGTGACGATAGTGACGTTGGGCAGCGAACGAAGCTTGTTTTGCAGGACCGCATCGGCGCGCAACTGGCTGTCGAATTCGATCAGCGTGACATGCGCGACGATCCCGGCCAGATCGATGGCAGCCTCGACGCCCGAATTGCCGCCGCCGATCACCGCCGTGCGCTTGCCCTTGAACAGCGGGCCATCGCAGTGCGGGCAATAGGCGACGCCCTTGTTGCGGTACTCGTCCTCACCCGGCGCATTCATCTGCCTCCAGCGGGCGCCGGTGGAGAGGATCAGCGTCTTGGCCTTGAGGCTTGCGCCGTTTTCGAGGCGGATTTCGTGAAGGCCGTCGGCACCGGCGGGCACCAGTTCAGTGGCCTTTTGCAGGTTCATCACATCGACTTCGTATTCCTTGACGTGCTGTTCCAGTTGGGCGACGAGCTTTGGCCCTTCGGTGTGCTGGACCGAGATGAAGTTTTCGATACCCATCGTATCAAGCACCTGCCCGCCGAAGCGTTCAGCGACGACACCGGTGCGGATGCCTTTGCGCGCCGCATAGATGGCAGCCGCAGCGCCAGCGGGTCCGCCGCCGATGATGAGCACTTCAAACGGGTCTTTGCCCGCGATCTTTTCGGCAGCGCGCGAGGCGGCATTGGTATCGAGCTTCGCGACGATCTGCGCGAGATCCATGCGGCCCGAGCCGAAGGGCTGGCCGTTGAGGAACACGGTGGGCACGGCCATGATCTGGCGGCGCTCGACCTCTTCCTTGTAGAGCGCGCCATCAATGGCGACGTGCGTGATAGCGGGGTTGAGCGCGGCCATGATGTTGAGCGCCTGCACGACGTCAGGGCAGTTCTGGCAGGTCAGCGAGAAGAACGTCTCGAAGTGCAGCGGGCCTTCGAGGCCGCGCACCTGATCGAGCAGGTCGGCGTCTTCCTTGGGCGGGTGGCCGCCAACGTGGAGCAGCGCGAGGACGAGCGAGGTGAATTCATGGCCCATCGGAAGACCGGCAAACACGGCTTGGGCGCGGCCTTCATCGGCGCGGATCGCGAAACTGGGCGCGCGTTCATCGGTGCCATCGAAACGCGCCGAGACTTTGTCTGACAGCGCGGCGACTTCTTCGACGAGTGCGCGCATTTCGGCGGATTTCGGTGTCTCGCCAAGGGTTGCGACCAGCTCGACCGGACGGCGCAGATTGGCGAGATAGGCCTTGAGCTGGGCGGTGGTGGGGGCGTCGAGTACGGGCATGGGAGCAAACCTTTCGGGCATACGGGGCCGCACGTCACCGGCTGGTCGGCGCGCGGGGGTGCTTTTCAGTGTGTATCAGGATCGTGGAGCCGGTGGGCCGCCCGTTATCGGCGCGGCCCTTTCCCGGGGAGATGGAAAGGGGTTGGCCCCACGAGGCCCGCCCCTTCCCTTCCGGATCAGATCTTGCCGACGAGGTCGAACGAAGGAGCCAGCGTTTCGCCGCCTTCTTCCCACTTTGCAGGGCAAACCTGACCGGGATTTTCGCGCCAGAACTTGGCAGCCTTGATCTTGCGGAGCAGTTCGGCAGCGTTGCGGCCCACGCCTTCCGGCGTGATTTCAACGAGCTGGATCGTGCCATCGGGGTCGGTCACGAACGTGCCGCGATCAGCAAGGCCGACGCCTTCGCGCAGGATGCCGAAGTTGTTCGAGATCGTGTGGTTCTGGTCACCCAGCATGTAGTAGTTGATCTTGCCAACGGCTGGCGAGCTATCGTGCCAAGCCTTGTGGCTGAAGTGCGTGTCGGTCGATACCGAATACACTTCGACGCCGAGGCCCTGAAGCTCTTCATAGATGTTGGCGAGGTCTTCGAGCTCGGTCGGGCACACGAAGGTGAAATCGGCGGGGTAGAAGAAGAAGACGCCCCACTTGCCGATGACGTCTGCATCGCTGACGTCAACGAATGCGCCCTGACGATAGGCAGTGGCCTGGAACGGAAGAAGCTTGGTTCCGACGATCGACATAAGTTCAAATCCTTTTGATTGGTCGGTTGGGAAACTCGGTGTGATGCTGAGGTAGTGCATTGGAATCGATTTTTCCAATGAGCAATTCCGCCCTCTTTGATTGAGTTAGTCGATCAATAGCGCAAATAGCATCAATTCCACTGGTGAGAGAACGATTGGAGCCATTGCGGTTAAGCCTGTGGCAAAAGAAAAAATGGCGTAAAAACAGCCCTATTTTCCGGTGAAGTGCATTTTCTGCGCAAGCCTTGGCGATTTCTGCACTTGTCAAAATGGCGCGGAAGAACCAAGTGGCAAAGTGCAACGAAACGATTTCGTTCAATTTAAGGCGTGACGGGATATTTTATGGCTGCCTCCTCCGAAACTTTATCCACCTCTGATGCAGGCGACGGACGCAAAAGGCTGGTCGGACGGGTTGTTTTGGCTGCCCTCGCGCTTGGCGCGGCCTATGGTGCCTATTCGCTTTACGGCTATCAGACCGTCGGACGTTTTATACAGGAAACCGATGACGCTTATGTGAAGGCCGATGGCGTGGCGGTAAGTTCGAAGCTGGCAGGCTATGTCCGGGCCGTGCCGATTGCGGATAATCAGACCGTGCCTGCCGGTGGGCTGCTGGTGCAGATTGATCCGAGCGACTTTTCAACGCGGCTTGCACAAGCCAGCGCGCAAGTGGAAGTGGCGCGGGCGACCGCGGCTGCAACACTGGCTTCGATCAGCGAAGCACAGTCTGCAGTCGGTCAGGCGCGCGCCGCACTTGCTGCCAGCCAGCGTGATCTGGCCTACCTGAACGGCGAAGTCGCACGGTTCCGGCCTTTGGTTGCCAGCGGCGCGGAACCCCGGCAGATGCTGGACCAGTTGCTTGCCAACAGGGACAAGGCCGCCGCCGATGTTGCCGCCAAGCAGGCGATGGTATCCGCCGCGAGCGACCGCGTGGTAACGACGCGGGCGCAGGCAGGCCAATCGGCGGCGCAGATCAAGGCGGCACAGGCGCAACGCGATGCGGCGGGCATAGATCTGGGCACCACCCGGATCACCGCCCCCTTGGCCGGACGTGTGGGCAATTCGACCGTGCGGGTCGGCCAGTTTGTCCAGCCCGGCCAGCGATTGATGACGATTGTGCCGACGCAGGCGCTTTATGTTGAGGCCAATTTCAAGGAAACCCAGATCGGTCTGATGCGCCCGGGACAACCGGTGACGATCAAGGTCGATGCCCTGCCCGACGTGGATTTCCACGGCACGGTTGAAAGCATCACGCCAGGAACAGGGGCCAATTTTTCATTGATCCCGCCGCAGAATGCGACTGGAAACTTCACCAAGATCGTCCAGCGCGTGCCGGTGCGTATCCGCCTGAATGCAGGGCCTGAATCGCGCAAAGTGCTGGTGCCGGGGCTGTCATTGCAAGTGGAAGTTGACACGCGCTCGGCCAAGTCCGCGATAGAGGCGATCCGCAAGGAACAGGAACAGGTGACCAAGTGAGCGCCGCCGATAACTCCGTGCCGGAGACATTGCCGCCCTCGCTGGCGCAACCGGACAAGGCCAGTCTTTCGGCATGGTTAGGGGTTGCCGCAGGCGCGATCGGATCCATGATGGCCTTGCTCGACATATCCATCGTCAACGCCTCGTTGCCGACGATCCAAGGCGAAATCGGTGCCTCTTCCACCGAAGGTACATGGCTTGCGACGGCGTATCTGGTGGCGGAAATCATCATCATTCCATTGGCGGCCTGGCAGGTGCGCGTGTTGGGCCTACGCCGCTTCCTGATTATCGCAGCGCTTTTGTTCACCGCGTTTTCGATTATCTGCGGCATAGCAACTTCGCTGTCGATGATGATTGTCGGACGCGTGGGCCAGGGTTTCACCGGCGGGGCAATGATCCCCACGGCCATGACGATCATTTCCACCCGCCTGCCCAAATCGCAACAACCGATCGGCACGGCAATCTTCGGATTGACGGTAATCATGGGGCCGGTGCTGGGACCGCTTGCAGGAGGCTGGCTTACCGAAAACTTGAGCTGGCACTATGCCTTTTTCATCAATGTACCGATTTGCGGACTTTTAATCACCTTGCTTCTGCTGGGCCTGCCCAAGGGCGAATTGAAGCTGGATGAATTGGTCAATGCCGATTGGCTGGGGGTCGTAGGCATGGTTCTGGGCCTTGGCGGATTGACCGTTGTTCTGGAAGAAGGCCACCGCGAGGAATGGTTTGAGTCTGCCTATATCATCAAGCTTTCTGCAGTAACCCTGCTGGGCTTTGTCATGATAAGTCTGGGCCAGATTTATGCCAGACGCCCTGTGATAAAGCTGGCGTTGCTGCGCAACCGAGAGTTTGCCGCAGTTTTTGGCATTGGCCTTGTGTTGGGCAGTGTGATGTTCGGAACGGCCTATGTAATTCCGCAATTCCTTGCCGGAGTTGCCGATTACAATGCGCTGCAAGCTGGTAAAATCGTCGTCTTGTCCGGGATTCCGGCAATGATGATGATGCCCTTGTTTCCCATTCTGGTTGCGCGAGTTGACTTGCGCCTGATCGTCGGGACAGGCATGATTCTACTGGCAATTTCTTGCTACCTTGACGTGTCGTTGACCGCTCAATCGCGCGGTGACGACTT
Source organism: uncultured Novosphingobium sp. (assembly GCA_964609325.1). GTDB lineage: Bacteria > Pseudomonadota > Alphaproteobacteria > Sphingomonadales > Sphingomonadaceae > Novosphingobium. The sequence goes on from CAZSTP010000014.1 coordinate 13,348, forward strand.
TTTCGTGACCCAGTTGGTGCGCGGTCTCGGGACTGTGTGTTGCATGCTTTATCTCAATCAGGCTGCCATCAGTTCTGTACCGCTGGAAGATGCAGGTGATGGGGCGGGCCTGTTCAATGCGGGCCGTAACCTTGGCGGCTCTATCGGCCTTGCCATCCTTGCGACATTGCAAGACGGGCGTACCGAATTTCACCGTTGGACGATCCATAGCGCGCTGGATGCCAATAATGCGAACTTGCAAGACTGGCTGACCCAGCAAGCAGCAACATTTGGCGGAGGGCCAGAGGGAATGACAGCCGCGATGCGCACGCTTGATGGAATGATAACGCGTGATGCTCTGGTCATGGCATTCAACGATAACTTCATGGCCCTGACGATTGCGATTCTGGTTGTTTCCCCACTCGTTCTGTTTCTGCGCCCGCTTCCCAAGGGCTATCATGCGAAGGCTGCGCACTGATGACTGGTTTCCGTTTCGCCCGCGCTGCGGCCCCGATGGGGCTGATCGCGGCTCTTCTTGCCGGCTGCACAACCGTTGGCCCTGACTATACAACCGCGCCCGATGCGGCCCCGCAAGCCACAGCGAGGAATGGCTTTCTAAGATCGGCAGGCGAAGTGGCGCAGGCCCCTGCCGCGCGCTGGTGGGAAAGCCTGAACGATCCGGTGCTGAACCGGTTGATCGACGATGGGCTGGCCGGAGCGCCATCGTTGCTGGCGGCCAATGCGCGGGTTGCGCAATCGCGCGCATCGCTGGCGGCCAGCAAGACGGCAGCGCTTCCTTCGATCAACACATCGCTGTCCGCCCCCTACATCAATGTGCCCGGCAACTTGCTGGGTGGCACCAATGGCGGGCGCGATGAAATCAACGCCTATAACCTTGGCTTTGATGCCGCTTGGGAAATCGACCTGTTTGGCGGCCAGCGGCGCAAAGTGGAGGCGGCCACGGCGCGGGCGCAAGCATCGGAGGCGGGCCTTGCCGATGCGCGGGTTACGCTTTCTGCCGAAATTGCGCGGGCCTATGTGGGATTGCGGGCGCGGCAGGCGATGCAATCCTTGCAAAGCCGGCAGGTCGGGATCGATCGGGCGCTGACCAGCCTTGCGCGCGAACGCATGCAGGCGGGCACGGCCCCTGCCCAGCCGGTGAACGCCGCCGAGGCGCAGATGTTTGCCAGCGAAGCCGATCTGGCCAAGACCGGCGCGGAAATCGTTGTGCTGATCGATCAGCTTGCGGTGCTGACCGGCAAAGAGCCGGGCGCGCTCGATACTGTGCTGCAAACGCCGATGCCGGTGCCGCTGCCACCCGAAAACGTAGCGGTGGGCGATCCGGCCACATTGCTGCGCAACCGGCCCGACATCCGCATGGCAGAGCGGCAACTGGCCGCTGCCAATGCCGATGTGGGAGAGAAGATCGCAAGCAGGTTCCCCAAGATCAGCTTCCTTGGCATTCTCGGGCTTGGTGGACCCGATATCGGCGATGTGTTTGATCCCGGCAATCTTGTCGGGCTGGCCCTGCCCCGGCTGAATTGGACGATTTTTGATGGCGGCCGCGCCGCGCGTCAGGTGGATGTGGCCAAGGGTTCATTTGCCGAAGCTGAAGCGGCATACCGGCAGACCGTGCTGGCTGCTTTGCAAGATGCCGAGGGTTCGCTGGCACGATTTGGTGCACAGCGCTTGGCTTATGCGCGGAATGTTGATGCCGGACTGCGCGCAGAGAAAACAATGAAGTTACAGCAGCAACGGCTTGCTTCCGGAACAATCGGCCGGACTGATTTGCTTAACGCAGAGCGACAAGCCTTGCAGACGACCATGGCGGTTGCCGCTGCGCGGGCAGAGCTGGCGACGGCGTTTGTGGCGGTTGAAAAGGCGCTTGGACTTGGCTGGCAAACGCAGGAGCCAGCCAAATGAGCCAATTTCGTCTAATTTATAGTATATTGACTTGCTCCGGTACTAAGGCAAACTCAAACCACAATACGCCCTTAAGGCGAGGAAGTGGGAAAGATGCGCTGGTTATCGGATGCAGGCCGTCGGTTCTGGCAGGCCTATTGCGAGGGGCTCGAAATGTCGTGCCCGGTGCAACGTGCAGATCAGTGGTTGGCATGCGCGCGCGACGGCAATCAGGAAGCCGCACGTGACGATGAACGAGCCGGTCATTCAAACCCTGTCCAAGGAAGCGGCCTCACCGTGCATTGATGCCGCTGCTTCGACGGGAGCGGCAGAGGTCAGCGGCCGGCGCGGACGACCTTCGCTTGAAGAAGCACAGCGCTTGCCCGAGCGTATATTGGAAGCCGGCTGGGAGGTTCTAGCGGCCCACGGCTTTGAACATTTCACTTATGACAGAGTTTCGCGGCACGCCCGCATCGGCAAAGTAACGATTTACAATCGCTTTCCCGGCAAGGCAGATTTCCTTGCAGCCCTTTTGAAATTCAAAGTGCATCAGCGCCGCATGTCTATCATGGCAATCGGCGAGGGCCTTCCTCTGGTCGAGAGCTTTTGCAAGCGGGCCGTTGCAGTGGTCGAAATCCTGATCTCGCCCGAAGGCGTGATGATGGAACGGCTAGTTGACTGGTGCGATCAGGAATTTGGCAACGACGAGGTCAATCATCGCCATGCCATGTACGAGGAATCGCTGGTCCATATTGAAACGGAACTGCGGCAGGCCGTTGCGGACAAGACTCTGGTCATCCACGATGTTTCGCTGGCCGCGCGGTTCTGGCTGGAAGGCCTGATCGGACACGTGCGCTTTCTGGGCAATGTGCGAGCGTTTAACCGCGAAGAAACCGAAAGCTGGGCGCGCAGTTATTCGGAATTCTTTTTTGCGGCTTTGCGCAGCTAGGCGAGCAGTGCCGAAGCCGGTTTAAGACCGGTTTAAGGCGTATGCCGGTATGTCGATCAGGACGAGCGGCATACCGGCATCGACGAATGACGGCTATGGACGCTCGCATTGGCGTCGGGCGCGCTTATGTTGGAAGCTGTATTTCGAGGGAGGTGTTTTGCATGTCTAACAGTCCATGGGCACATCACCGCAGCGCCAGTGTTGCTGATGATATCGACTTTGAAATCAAGGGGCAGGAATTGCAGTTCCTTGAGATCGAACTGGACCCGGGTGAAAGCGCGGTGGCTGAAGCTGGCGCGCTGGTATGGAAAGACGCGTCGGTGGGCATGACCACCGTGTTCGGCGATGGCAGCGGCGATAGCGGCGGCGGCTTCATGGGCAAGTTGCTGGGCGCGGGCAAGCGTCTGGTGACCGGCGAGAGCCTGTTCACCACAGTGTTCACGCACAATGGCCACGGCAAGGCGCGCGTCGCCTTTGCATCGCCCACCCCCGGCGCGATCCTGCCGATCAAGCTTTCAGACATGGGCGGAACCCTGATCTGCCAGAAAGACAGCTTCCTTGCGGCCGCACGCGGCGTTTCCATCGGCGTGGCGTTTCAACGCAAAGTGCTGACCGGGCTGTTCGGCGGTGAAGGCTTCATCATGCAGAAGCTGGAAGGCGATGGCTGGGTGTTCGTGCAAATGGGCGGCACGGTGGTGGAACGGGAATTGCGCGCGGGCGAGGAACTGCACGTCGATACCGGTTGCCTTGCGGCCTATACGCCATCGGTGGACTTTGATCTGGTGACGGCAGGCGGTGTGCGCAGCGTGCTGTTCGGTGGCGAAGGGTTGTTTTTCGCGCGGTTGCGCGGCCCCGGCAAAGTATGGATCCAGTCCCTGCCCTTCTCGCGTCTTGCCGGCCGGATGATGGCAGCTGCGGGATCGCGCGGCGGGCAGAACCGGGGTGAAGGATCAATCCTGGGTGAATTGGGCGATTTTATCGGCGGCAATAACTAGGCTGCGCAGCGGGGGCTTAAGAAGACGCGACCAGGCGCAATCGGGGATGACTGGCCTCTCCCCATTGCGCATCGCTTTCGGTTCCGGCGATGCTTTCTTTGAGGCAATCGACTGCCATGGCAAGATGCAAGGCGGCCATGGCCTGGCCGTGCGTATCAAGCTCACTCAAAGCAAGGGTCAAGCTATTGTAGACTTCGTCGAGCGACCTTGCTGATGTTTGCATGACGACAGCCTCAATCCTTGTCCTGTCCGTACTGCGCGAGCAATTGGCCTTTGCATGCCGGTTTGTTTGTGACGCCCACGTGCTTAGCGCTACAATGGCCAAGCAAAAGCAAAGAATGCACCGCTTATGAACAAAACTTGTGCGACGAATAGCGCACTATCATGGCGTTCTGCGCAAAATACTTACAGTTCTGACAGTTAGAGAAACGCAATAGGGTGCAGCGCAACAATTGATCTGGTAAAATTTTTTTACCAGATTCGTTCATTTTGGCGTCATTGGCAAAAAGGCACTTAAATCAGGTCAATGAAACCGCATTCTGCGCGAACTACGAGGGGCTAGATCGCGAAATGATTCGGGTTTGGAGCGCGTTCATTTGCCCAGATTGCAGCAAGCCGAAATTAACCGAAAGCCGGATACGGCGGGCCCGAAAGTACGCGCGGTAAACCTTCCGAACCCGACCAGTTCCGCGCTGCGGCATTGCCGAAGCTATGGCAGCTTTACCGGCAGCGCTCCATGGCTTCGCGAGCGAGCCGCGCGAGAACCGGGAATGCCTCGGCGCGATCCTTGGCGCTGGCCGATGCTGCCGTTCCGCGCAGATAACGCCCTTTGATGCCGTGGAAGATCGCCGCGAGCCGGAAATAGTTGAACGCCACGTAAAAGTCCCACGACGCGATGCTCTCACGCCCGGTGCGGCGGCAATAGGCGGCCACGTATTCCGCTTCGGACGGAATGTTGAGCTCAACCAAATCAACGCCTTCCAACCCAGCAACAATGTTGGGCGGCATGTGGTACATCATCGCGTGATAGGCAAAGTCGGCCAAGGGATGGCCAAGTGTTGACAGTTCCCAATCCAGCACGGCGATGACCCGTGGTTCGGTTGGATGGAAAATCATGTTATCGCAGCGGAAATCGCCGTGGACCACGCTGGTTTCATCGCCTTCGGGAATGGCAGTGGGCAACCATTCGACCAGCGCATCCATGTTCGGATCACGCCCTGCCAATTCATCCTCAAGGTACTGGCGCGACCAGCGACCGACCTGGCGAGCAAAATAATTGCCGGGCTTGCCATAATCACCAAGACCAATAGCGACCGGGTCAAGCGCATGCAGTTTCGCGATCGTGGCGTTCATCGCATCGAAATAGGCAGGACGATCTTCGAGCGACACTTCGGGAAAAGCAGCATCCCAGAAAATGCGGCCCTCGACCATTTCCATCACATAGAACCAACTGCCCAGCACGGCATCATCGGTGCAGAGGCCATAGACATGGGCGACGGGAAAACCGACAGCGCCAAGTGCTGTGAGGACTTGCGCCTCGCGTTCGACAGCGTGCGCGCCTTTGAGGATCTGCCCCGGCGGTTTGCGCCGTAGAACATAGCTGCGCGTGGGCGTGACCAGCTTATAGGTTGGGTTGGACTGCCCGCCCTTGAACTGTTCAACACTAAGCGGTCCGGCAAAGCCCTCGACGTGCTGCGCCATCCATGCGGAAAGGGCGGCTTCATCGAAGCTATAGCCTTCGCGTACCGGGGTGGTTCCGGCATTGGCATCCTGTGCGGCGGCGCTCATGCAATCACCTCTTGGGCCTGACGCCAATCGCGGCGGATCTTTTTGGCAAGGCTCCATTTGTGGACTTCGGTGGGGCCATCATAGATGCGGAAAGCGCGCACTTCGCGGAACATCTGTTCAACGATAGTATCCGAGGTGACGCCGGTGCCACCCATGACCTGCACGCATTTATCGGCAACACGCATCAAGGCTTCGGACACGGCAACTTTGGCCATCGAGCTTTCGACCGTGCCGAGCGATCCGGTATCGAGCACACCCGCGCACCAATCGATCATCAGTTCGGCCTGTTTGAGATCGATCATGTTTTCCGCGAGCATGAAGCCGACGCCTTCGTGATCGATCAGATGTTTGCCAAAGGCCATGCGCTTGCACACATAGTCCGTGGCGATTTCCTGCGAACGGATGCAACCACCAAGCCAGCGCATGCAGTGCGACAGGCGCGCGGGGCTCAGGCGGATTTGTGCATATTTGAAGCCTTCGCCGGGTTCGCCCAGCATCTGGTCTGCCGCTACGCGCAGGTTTTCAATCGCGATGACGGCATGGCTGCCGGGCATGTTGCTATCGATCGTGTTGGGCACGCGTTCGATACGGATCGCCGGATCGGGCAGATCGACGAGGAACATGCAGGCCCCGCCCTGTTCGTCCTTGGCCATGATGATGCCGACTTTCGCGCCCTTGGCACCGGTGATGAAGGCCTTGCGGCCATTGATCACCCAGTGGTTGCCATCGCGCTTGCAGATGGTCTGCATCATCGAAGGATCAGACCCGGCCCCGCCTTCGCTGGCAGGTTCGGTCATGAAGAAGGCCGAGCGGGATTCGCCCGAGACGAGCTGCTTGAGGAAGCGCTCTTTCAGTTCGGGGCTGCCGACTTTGCCGAGCAGATACATATTGCCTTCGTCAGGCGCTTGCGTGTTGCAGGCCAGCATGCCGAGCGGCGAGAGGCCCGAACGGATGAGGACGACAGCGGTCTCGCGCTGGTTGAGGTGCCGCCCATCGGGAAGGATATGCGGCGTGAGCACACCGGCTTCACGCGCAAGGGCGCGCATTTCGTGCACCATCTCGTCCAGCGGGGCACCGTGATCATCGCGACGCGGATCGGATTCATAAGGGATGACAACATCGCGGACGAACCGTTCAACACGGTCAGCGATTTCCAATGCGGCGTCCATGCCTATGCCCGTTGTCATTCGCACTCTCCTGTAACGCGGTCAGCTTTGCAATTTCGGTTATCCGGCGCGGCATCATGCCAGCGAAACCTGCCAAACCCCAAAGTGATTCGACTAACGCACAGCATAGAACCTACTCGAAAGTAGATATTGATAATCAGGGTATAGTGTCAATGGCGCAAATGCGTTAGCTTCAGCGGGAAAACAGGCTCTGGCTGGCGATGGCAGTGGGAAAAACGCAATGACGACGGACATTTTGACCGTGAAATCACCGTTCAAATCACCGCAAGAGCGACGCGACGAGCGCGAGGCAAAGCGCATGGCCGTGCTGACGGCAGCGGTGCGGATGTTCAATGCGCGCGGCTATCACGCAACATCGCTGGATGATGTGGCGGCGAGCTTGGGCGTATCGAAGCCGACGATCTACCATTACCTTGGCAACAAGGAGCAAGTGCTGGTGGAGTGCCTCACCATCGGCATGGATCAATTGCTGGCCGCCGCAGCCGAAGCGCGCGCCGCTTTGGGCCGGGGAATTGACCGGCTGCGCGCCTTTTTGCTGAGCTATGCCGAAGTGAATATGGAAGACTTTGGCCGTTGCAATATCCTCACGGCAAACGAAACGCTTTCCACCGATGCGCGCGAGGCGATCCGGCTGTTAAAACGGCGCATCCATGCAACGTTGCAGGAGCTGGTCGAAGAAGGCGTGGCGGACGGATCGATTGCCCCGTGCGACCCGACGTTTGCCGCGCTGACTTTGGCCAGTGCGCTGAACGGCCCATCGCGCTGGCACCGCCCTGACGGGCCGGAAACGCCATCGCAAATCGCGGTGAAGCTGGTTGATTTCCTGACGGCGGGATTGGCGCCGCGCTGATCAGCGCGGTTGATAGAAGTCGCGGAAGCTGGCGGGGGCGCCGCATTGCCGGATCGATGTTTCCACATGCCGCTTTCGTTCAGCCACAAGCGAGGCCGAGGTGAGCGCGAACTGGCGTTCGAAGCCGACTTCCTTGGCGGTGAAAGGCCTGGTGCCGGGCAATACGCTTTGGCCGCCGATACCGAATACCATGAAGTTCAGCATATCGGCCAATTGCTGATTATCGCTTAACCGGCTTTTGGCGATATTGGGCAGGCGCAAGAGATAGGCGCGGGTGGCAGGTGTACACATCATATAGCCCACCCGCCCCCGCAGTTCGGGCAATTTGGCCGGCGCAGATATGCCCTGCACGCCATGGCATCCGGCGCAATGTTCAACGTAATCGGCCTTGGCGAGTTCGGGATCGGTAATCGCAGACAGGCCTTGCGCGATGGTTGCTGCGCGCGGTTCATCTGTAGCAGCAAGCGTGGGCGACAGCGCGGCGAGCGCTGCGGTTGCACCGGCAAGAGCAATCAGCCGCATGGCTTTGGCTTATGCCGCGCCGATCATGATCGCGGTGGAGCAGTGGTATTCCATGCTGCTTGTACCGAAGCACCAGATCACGTTGTTGTTAAGCTGCGGCAGATAGACCTGCGTTTCACGGTCCGTGTTATCGCAACCGCATTGACCGCAAGCCGGTTTGCCGCAGCAATCGCGATAGGCGATCATATAGGCCTTGCCGTCTTCGGGATTGATGCACGAGCCAACCCAAGACACAGGCGAAGGCTCTGCACCAGCGGGGCAAGTATGAATGCCGCCGCCGCAACAGGTGCAGAGCGAGCCATCAATTGCGCAATAGCGCCAGTAATCGCACTTGGTATCGTCTTTGGTCTGGGCGTTGCGGGCAAAGGCGGTCTTGGCTTCGGGCGAGCGGTCCGGCTTGGCGGCTTCGGCGCGGCTGACGGGCAGGACCGGGAAGAGCGGCGCAGCGACAAGGGCAACGCCGATGCGCGAAATGATGCTGCGGCGCGAGGTGCGCCCGGCAAAGCGCCGCAGCAGCTTTTCACCAATCGCGTCGGGATTAAACGTCTTCATGCAAATGCCCCCTATTCACGATTCTGCGGCGCTCAGGCTGCCTGAACTTTAAGCTGCGAGATGTAGTCCTGCACCGAAGCGATGCCCATTTCATGCGCGATCACAAGGCTTTCGAGATGTTCGCGGCTGTTGACGAGGCCCTTGGAAAGGATCGTGCCTTCGCTATCGAGCAGGACCGCATAGGGCAGCTTGCCGACTTCAAAGGCATGGCCGACTTCGGGGCCATTGATGAAGCGATAGCTTTCCAGACCGTGCTGCGCGATCATCGCGCGTTGGGCCGATGCATCGTCATCGCCCACGAAGGTGAGATCGAGGCGTTCGTCTTTCGCGAAAGAGCGCGCCGCCGGGATCAGGCCTTTGCACAGCGGGCACGTGGCCGAAACGAACATGAGCAGGCGCAATGGGACAGATTTGGCAGGACCGCCAACGATCACCTGGCTGCCCTCAAGCGTTTGCGCAGGAACGGCCGGCGCTTTGCTGCCGACCACTGCCGAACCGCCGCTGGTGGTGAGCGCGCCTGCGGGGGCGACCCGCATGTGCAGCACACCGACCTGGCGGGCGAGCGCGAGCAGCATCAGAACGAGGCCGAGGATGACCAGCCACGAGATGATCTGGCTGACGATGAGAGCAGTCATCATCGGGAATTCCTTTCCATGGTGGCGAGCGGACCGGTGGCAAGCGCCGCAAGGGCATTGACGAGGTGCGTCATCAGATAGAGCGCCAGACCACCCGCGAGTGCGATCAGCCATTCGGCAGAGGCAAATGGCGGCGTCCGGACAAGTGTGGGCACGAGCAGCAACACCAGCGCCAGATTGCGGGCAACCAATGTGCGGCTAAGCGGTTGGCGCAAGTCTGACCGGCCACAACCGCAATCGATGTGCGCGCGGCCCCGCCCGATGTTGATCGCCATCGCGGTGGCGAATACCAGCAGCAATACGATGGCGGGCGCGGCCAGCAAACCGATGCCGGCCACCAGGCCGATGCCAATGGCAAGTTCCATCCACGGCAGGACTGACGCAACCGGGGCGACGAGCGCTTCGGGCAGCAACCGGTAGTTTGCGACGACGCCGGGAAACATGCGGCGGCTGCGCAGTTTGGCAAGACCTGCCGTGGCGAACACGAGGCCGGTGCCGATGGCCGCCGCACCGCCGGTTATGGCAATGGCAGATGCGGCGAGCGGGCTCACATCGGCTCCACGACGGTGACGTGGCCGCCACCAGCGTTTTCGATGGTGTGCTTTACCTCGCCGGTTTTGGCATCGATCACTTTGGCATTGTTGGCGCGATCGGTGACCATGATCAGCGCAGCATCATCCTGCGTGATTTCGATGTTGTTGACCGGTTCCTTCAGCGGGATGCGTTTGGTGACCTTCTTGCTGGCCAGATCAAGCGCCCAGATTTCATCACCGCCCTGCTTGTGCGTCCAGTATTCGCCCATGTGCATCAGGACATAGAGCGTGGACGTGGGGCGGTGCAGCGCCATCAATTGCGATCCGCCGGGATACCACGCGATATCCAAAGGCTTGGTATCAGCAAGCCGCAGGCCTGCGGCTTGCTGGATCGAGAACGGTTCGCTGACAGCGGGTGTGGCGCTGATCGCGGCGGTGCGGACCATGCCGGTGTAGCTGAGGAACACCGCCTGCTTCTTTTTGCGGTCATAAGCGAAGTTGGCGAAGATAGGATCGGCCGCAGCATCAAAGAAAGGTTCGGTGCGCGTGATCTCTTGGCCAGCGCCCTTCACCGCAACCGTTGCCAATGTGCCATCGGCGCAGAGCGCGGAGAAACCGACGCCGGGATTGGGAATGAGGTTCGCGCAACCGGGCAGTTCGATAGCGCGCACGAACTTGCGCTTTACCAGATCGATCACGTTGACCGATGAGGCTGGATCGAAGTTGTAATCATAAGCGGTTTTGCCATCATCGCTGAGCACGAAGTTGGTTTTCAGCCCGCCGATAATCAGACGGCCCGGTGTGGGGATTTCGGTGAGCAGCTTGAGCGTTTTGGCATCGTAAACCGCGACCAGATCCTGACGGGTGCCGCGATTGCCCTTGGTCCAGATCGTTTCGGCGACATAGTACACCTTGCCCGCCGGATCGATGGCCATATCGGAATCGCGGCCCGTGGCGATCATGCCGATCATCTTGCCGGTGGCGGAATCAAAGATGCTTGAGCCTGCTGTGCCCCAACCGCCCTTGACGAAGAACCAGCCGGTCTTGGGTGGCTCCAGCGTGTTGACCGTTGCCTCTTCCGCTTCGGCAACGACTGTTTCCGCTAGCGCCGGCATCGCTGGCGATCCTGCGACGAGGCCTGCCAAAAGCATACCCGCCAATTTGCTGCGCACCGGCTTCATCATGGCCCCCTTGATTGATTGGGGAAGTTTTGACGCATGTCCAGATTCGGTCAAGTTCCTTTTCGCGGTTGCGAGAAGTTTAGCCGACACCGCATTCGCGCGGAACGATCAGGGACGATCTGCCAGCCCGGCTATTTCGCGCGATGTAATGGTTTGCGCAAGCTGCACCAGCGCATGGGCGGCAATAGCGGTGAAGGCGCGCATGTGGTGCGCCCATGGCTTTTCATAGCCAAGAAAGGGTGTTGCGCCCTCCATTGATGCGCTGATGTAAATCGCGACGGAGCGGACTTCATCGGGGCTGAGCGCAGGGTTCAGTTCCGCCACATATTCCGCGATGGTATTGTGCACGCTGTTGTAAAACACGCGGACGCGATCGGCAACGAATTCATTGTGATTGGCCAGCGCCCACAATTCGGTGAACAAGCGGGTGGTGCGCTTTCCGCCAATGTCATCAAGGCACAGCACGACGATCAGGCGCAACCGTTCGGCCGCATCAAGGCCGGGCTGGCGCACGGTGCGGGCCAGCACTTTATCGTAATTGCCGATGATATCATCGAGCAGGGTCTGGATCAGCAGTTCCTTTTTGGGGAAATGGTAGCTGACGTTGCCGACTTTCATGCCGCATTCCGCAGCAATGCGGCGGATGGTGAAGGCCCCTGCCCCCTCATCGATCAAAACGCGCAAGGCCGCTTTGATAATGGCGTCCACCGTTTCGGCTCCACGCACATAGGTTCCCGGGCGCGGCGCAGAGGGCAGATCGGTTACGCTATGTTCAGAGCGGGCAGAGGCCATGCTTTGCGCATAACACCAGAGTTTGCTCTGCGCCAACCGCAATGACGCCCAATCACCAAGTTGTTACGGTCTCTAAGCGCCATAACCGCCCAACAAGGCGCTTGACCAACAGGGTTACTCTGTTCAATTTTCATGATGAGAGGTGGCGAAGCGTCATCATTACAAGGCATAATCCGCCGGGCTTCTTTCGAACAATCAGGGACATAAGCCGATGAGCATTTCTCTCAGCGTCAATGGCCGCAAACGCATGGTGGAAGCCGAAGCTGACAAGCCACTGCTGTGGGTGCTGCGCGAGGATCTGGATATGCCCGGAACCAAGTTTGGCTGCGGCGCAGGGCTGTGCGGTGCCTGCACCGTGCATCTTGATGGTGAAGCCGTACGGGCATGCCAGACCCCGATTGCCGACGCTGCGGGAAAAGCGGTGACGACGATTGAGGGTATCGCCACCAATACCATTGGCAAGCGCGTGAGCGCAGCATGGGCGGCGCTCGACGTGCCGCAATGCGGCTATTGCCAGGCAGGGCAGATCATGTCGGCCACTGCATTGCTGAAGCAAAACCCCAAGCCAAGCGCCGAGGATATCGATGGCTGGATGAGCGGGAACATCTGCCGCTGCGCGACCTATCTTCGCATCCGTGCAGCGATCCGTCAGGCAGCGGGCTTGCCTGCGGAGATCGCCGACGCAGGCCAGCCAAGCGGGGAGCAAGTGGCATGAGCAAAGCTGCCATCCTGAACCGCCGCTCGTTCATGGTCGCCTCGCTGGCCGGCGGAGCGGTGCTGACGCTGGATGCTTCTGTCGTGTTGGGTGCCCCTGCCCCCGGAGCGAAAGCCGATGTGCTGAACGCTTTTGTGCGGATCAACGCCGACAATAGCGTGACGATTGGCGCAAAGAACCCCGAGATCGGCCAAGGCGTGAAAGTCATGCTGCCGATGCTGATTGCCGAAGAGCTCGACCTTGCCTGGGAGCAGGTGAAAATCGAGCAGACCGACGCGGACGAAAAAATCTACGGCATTCAAACCGCTGGCGGCAGCACGGCGACGCCGCGCAACTGGCTGCCGATGCGGCAAGTGGGTGCGGCTGCGCGCGCGATGCTGTTGGCGGCGGCCGCGAGGCAATGGGGCGTTGATGCGACAACGCTATCGACCGCACGCGGCGCGGTGCTGCACAAAGCCAGCGGCCAAAGCCTGACGTATGCTTCGCTGGCAAAGGCGGCTTCTGCAGAAACCCCGCCCGACCTTGCCAAAGTGGCCCTGAAAGACCCGGCTGCCTTTTCGATCATCGGCCAGTCCAAGCCGGGCGTTGATGTGCCCAAGATCATCAAGGGTGAGCCGCTGTTCGGCATCGACACGCGCCTTCCCGGCCTTGTCCATGCGGCGGTGGTAAAGTGCCCTTCGCACGGCGGCACAGTCGGCGCGGTTGATGATGCTGCGGTGAAGGCCATTCCGGGCGTGATTGCGGTCGTGGCGGTGAACAGCGGTTATGTGCCTTTGGGCAAGAACGATACCGTGCTGATCGTGGCCGATAGCTGGTGGAAGGCCAGCAAAGCGCGTGAGAAGCTGGTGGTGACGTGGGACGATAGCGCGGTGTCGGGCTTCTCGACCGCCGGATATGAAAAGGATGCGGCAGGGCTGATCGCCAATGCCCCGCAAACCAGCCTGTTCAAGGCAGGCGATGCCGATGCGGCGCTATTGCAAGCGGCCAAAGTGGTGAAAGCGGATTACGAATATCCGTTCCTTGCCCACGCCACGCTGGAGCCGCAAAATTGCACCGCACTGTTCAAGGACGGTAAGCTGGAGATGTGGGCGCCGAGCCAGTCACCGGGCAATGGCAGGGCCGAAACGGCGCGCGTTTGCGGGATCGCGCCAGAGGACATGACAATCCACCTGACGCGGATAGGGGGCGGGTTCGGCCGGCGATTGCTGCACGATTTCATGGCGATTGCCGGACAAGCCGCCAAGGCTTTGCCGGGCAAACCGGTGAAAGTGCTGTATGACCGGACGGACGATTTCCGCCATGACTTCTACCGGCCCGCAGGCTGGCACCGGTTTAGCGCAGGGCTGGATGCCAGTGGCGCGATTGTGGCGCTGAAAGACCATTTCGTGACCTTTGCCAAGGATGGCAAACCGATCCGCGCCGCCGAGATGGCCGCAACAGAATTTCCAGGGCCCGTCGTGCCAAACGTGGATTATGGCGTCAGCTATATGGCGACCAACCTTGCCACAGGCTGGTTGCGCGCACCGACATCCAACGCGATGGCGTTTGTGTTCCAAGGCTTCCTTGATGAAGTGGCAGAAGCGGCGGGGCTTGATTTGCCTGAATTGATGCGCCGCACATTGGGCGCATCGCGCGAGATCCCGGGCGGACGTGTGCCGTTCCATACCGGTCGGGCGCGCGGGGTGATTGATGCCGTGTGCAAGGCTGCCGGGTGGACGGGCCGCGAAAAGGGGCGCGGTTTCGGGTTCTACTTCAGCCATCTGGGCTATTTCGCCGAAGTGGTGGACGTGACCATCAGCGACGGCGCGGTAAAGGTGGATAAAGTGTGGGTGGCAGGCGACATCGGCAGCCAGGTGATCAACCCGATCAATGCTGTGCATCAGGTGCAAGGTTCGGTGATCGAAGGACTGGGGCAGGCGATGCTGGGCCAGAAGATCGTGCAGGAAAAGGGCACGGTGACGGCAGAAAACTTTGGTGACTTTGCACTGATGCGGATGGATGGTGCACCGCGCGAGATTGCGGTGGAATTCGTAAAGACCGACTTTGCGCCAACCGGACTGGGCGAACCCGCCCTGCCCCCGGTCATCCCCGCGCTGGCCAATGCCATTTATTCCATCACCGGAAAACGGCATCGCCGATTGCCGTTGGAGATGATATAGCCAGCATGCAATGATAGCTACAACACCTACCGACATTCTCGGCTTCATCGCGGATCGCCACGCAGAACGTGTTGATACTGTGCTGGTTACGCTGATCGGGATAGAAGGTGGATCATCCCGCGCGATTGGTGCGCAAATGGCCGTGGCCGCCGATGGACGGCGGATCGGATCATTCTCAGGCGGCTGTATTGAAGACTCGGTCGCCGCCGAAGCGATTGAGACTCTTGGCGAAGGCTGGGGCCGGGTTGTGCGTTTTGGCGTGGGATCGCCGTACATCGATGTTCGTTTGCCTTGTGGGGGCGGCATTGACCTTCTGTTTACGCCGCGCCCGGATCCATCTGCCATTAGCGCAGCTTTGAGCCGATTGGCTCAGCGTAAGGAGGCATGTCTAAGCTTGGAATGCGACGGCATAGCGCTCATGCCTGACCCGATACCGCGCGCCTGGGACGGGCAGAACCTGCACCATGCCTATCAGCCCGTGCTGCAAATCCATGCGCTTGGCCAAGGTGAAGACCTGACAGCGTTTGCGCGTCTAGGCACTTGTTTCGGTGCAAAAATGCATGCGCTTACCCCCGATCAGTCGACATGTGATGTCCTGTTGCGTGAGGGGATCGAGACAACATTTCTGGCCACGCGCACTGCCCTGCCCATCACGCAGAGCGATCCGTGGACGGCCATCGTATTCCTGTTCCATGGCCGCGATTGGGAAGAGACGTTGTTGCCGCAAGCGCTCGCCCTGCCTTCGTTCTATCTGGGGGCAATCGGCAGCCGCCGTACACATGCCGCGCGGCTGGCAATGCTGGAGCAGGCAGGCGTACCGTCCGAGCAGATCAGCAAACTTCGCGGCCACATCGGACTGATCCCTGCAACGCGCGATCCGGCCACACTGGCGCTATCGATTTTGGGCGAAATAGTTGCCGACTTCAACACCCTGGCGCATTGGACCCATTGGATGGGAGAGCCTATGGTAGCGCGCTCCAATGTGTGATGGCAGGCGTATTGCGGCCAGCATATGACGGCACTGGTTCTGCTGGGCGCAGGGCGTGGCTCCCGCTTTGGCGGTGGAAAGCTGAGCGAGACCCTTGCCGGAAAACCGCTTGCACGTCATGCCGCTGATCGCCTTGCCGGGCTTGCGTTTACCCGGTTCATAGCCGTTTGCTCTGCCACAACGCCGGACCTTCCCGGGTTCGAGCGCGTGATGTTAAGCCCTGCTGACGGGCCATTGTCGTGCTCGATCGCAACCGGGATCGCGGCGCTGGGCGATGAGACTTCCGTGTTGATCGCTTTGGCAGATATGCCTCTGGTGCCCACGGCCCATTTTCAGGCGCTGCTGGCGGCGTTTGATGGTGATATTGTGGCATCCTGCGTGGGCGGATTGACGATGGTGCCAGCGATATTCGGAGCGCGGCATTTTGCAGCGCTGAAGCAATTGTCCGGAGACCGGGGCGCAGGTGCTTTATTGCGTGATGCGCCATCAATCGTGCTTGATCCGCCGCTGGCGCTGGACGTCGATACGCCGGACGATTTGCGCTTGGCCGAGCAAGCCATCCTGGCAGCCTCTGCGCCCTGATATAGCCGACATACGCTATATGGCTGATACCCTTCGTTGCGTAACATACTATCCAACACATCAGGATTTTGCCGGGGCTTAGGCCGGGCAGAATTTGACGTGTACCCTGCGAAGACCTGGCCGCCGGTTCGATAGAGCTGGCGGCCTATTTTTTTGTTTTTTGGCTCTAATCCAGCGGGATACCGTTGGCGGTGAAGAATTCCATCACTTCGCCAAGATGCTGTTCATGTGCGCGCCACCGGCCAATGGCGCGCGTGTTGATCGGCTGGCGCACTTGCTGGGCGCTGGGGGTTGCAACCGCCGCTGTGTTGCGGTGGAATTCAAGGCAGGCAGGGTCCCACGCCAAGCCGCAGTGCGCCAGCATGCGCCGTGATTGCACTTCCTGATCGCCGACCAGTTGTTCGTAGCTCACCTCGTGAATGCGGCCGGGGAAACGCTGCCGCCAGAACCCCATGATCCGCTGGAACATCAAGACGTAGCGCGCGGTGTCCATCAGATCATAGGACCAGCGGTAATAGGGTGAGCCGGTGGCAAACAAGTGTTTGTAATTGCTCCAGACACTATCCATCGCGCCACGCCGCAGGCAGATGATATTGGCATTGGGCAGTGCTTCGATAATCCAGCCAATGTAGAGAAAGTTGAGCGGGAATTTGTCGACGAAGCGCGGGGATTGTGCGCCTGCGTTCTGGCGGGCACGTTCCAGATAACGCTCGCCCAAGGCTTGCGCGGAAAGGCCCGACATCGCTGCGATGGTAGGTTCATCCAGCACAAGCCGCGAGGGGGTTTTGGCCAGTTGCTTGACCGCCAGAGGCATCGCCTGAAGCTCTCCGGCCGAGGTAACCTCACGATGCGACGAGAGAATGCGGTCTACCAGCGTGGTGCCGGTCCGGGGCAATCCGACGACGAACAGCGGAGCATCGGCAAGCGTGCTGTCGCTGACCATCGGCAAGCCGTGCGCAAAGGCGTGGCGCAGCGCTTCAAACAGCGCTTCGTCTTGCGCCGTATCATAATCGAGCCGCGCGCGATGGGCGGAATTGCCCTGCGCGAGATGGGCAAAGGCTTCCTGATCGCGGCCCAGATCTTCCAAAGCGGCCGCAGCGGCATAATGCAGGCGCACCCTGTCGAGCGGGTCTGGACCGATCTTGAGCGCGGCCTCGATCTGGTCGACCCGTTCCGGCGTGGCTTTGCGCTTCAATCCGGCAAGGCCGATTTGCGCGCGGCCATGGGCAGGGTTGCGCGCGACGATGGCTTCGTACTGCTCTGCCGCAGCATCGACTTTGCCAAAGAAACCAAACGTGCTGGCAAGGTTGAAGCGGTATTCAATCACGTCCGGCGCGATGGCCACGGCGCGTTCGAACAAGGGCAACGCCTCATCATGCGCGCCGAGGCGGGCAAAGACGCAGCCGATGGTATCGAGCACGAAAGGATCGGTGCTGGCGCTGGCAACCGCTGCCCGGGCAGCAGCCATGGCCTCTGCCTCGCGGCGGGCGGTGATCAGGATGCGTGCCTGTTGGGCAAGGTATTCGGCGTTGGCGGGCTGTTCCGCAACCGCCACGGCAATGTGTGCAAGCGCCTCGGCAATCTTGCCCGTTTCAACGCGGGCAACCGCAGCCACAAATGCGGCTTCGGCATCGCGGGGGTTTTGGCCAAGAGTACGCTCAGCCTCGTGCAGAGCGCGAACCGTGTCACCCGATGCGAGCAGGGTGCGCGGTGATGGTTGGGCGTCGGGCGTCATCCGGAAACCATCACTGCCAAAGCGCTGGCGGGAAGCGCAAGCTTTGCAACGCGCAGATCCGGGCTGAGATCGATGGCAGACCCGGGAAAAGCCATTTGATGCTGCACGTGTGATTACCCTGATTGCGCAAAAGCACGCCAGAAATTGTTCTGTAAAATCTTTTTGTTGCTGGCACGCTACCCCTGCCCGCCCGCGCCCTTCATACGTCAAATGACGCATTCCCCTTTTCGAGATAAGCTGCGGCGCGCCGATCAGGGGATGGAACTGCGCCGCACGGGATAGCCCTGCATCTGTTTGATCCGGCGGAGTGAAAAGCTTGAGCGCATGGCGGACACCCCCGGCAAGCGCGCCAGACAATCGCGGTGGATGCTATCGTAATGGCCAAGATCGGCTGCGGCCACGCGCAACATATAGTCAGCCGTGCCCGACATCAGATGGCATTCGAGGATATCGTCAAAATCGCTGACCGCGCGTTCGAACCGGTCCATCGCCTCGCGGCTTTGGCTGGTGAGCGTGATTTCGACGAAGACTTCGACCGCCAACCCCAGCTTGCGCGGATCAAGCCGTGCGCCATAGCCGGCGATAATGCCGGATTGCTCAAGCGCCTTGATCCTGCGGTGGCAGGCCGAAGCCGAGAGCGCGACTTTGTCTGCCAATTCGGCGATGGACAGCGCCGAGTCGGCCTGAAGCGTTTCAAGCAGGGCGATGTCTGCACGGTCCACGCAATAATTTCCCGTAATTTCTCTAATCTCTAATAAATATCACCAAATTTGGTCGAGACAAGGCCAAGAATAGGCAAGTTTTATCGGAAACATCGGGATATTCTGGCGTTCATCGATGAATGCGTTGAACCCGAGGAGCATTGCCATGCGTGTAGGCACCGTCCGTGAGATCAAGAACCACGAATACCGCGTTGGCCTGACACCGGAAAGCGCGCGCGAATTGGTGGCGCATGGCCATGAGGTTTGGGTGGAGACGGGCGCGGGCACCGGCATTGGCGCGAGTGATGCGGATTATCTGGCCGCTGGTGCAGTGATCCAGACTGACGCCAAGACGGTGTTCGATGGCTGCGAAATGATCGTGAAAGTGAAGGAACCCCAAGCGGTTGAGCGCGCGATGCTACGCAAGGGGCAGATCCTTTACACCTATCTGCACCTTGCGCCCGATCCGGAACAGACCGCCGATCTGGTGAAGTCCGGCGTCACCGCGATTGCCTATGAAACGGTGACCGGAGCGGGCAATGCCCTGCCCTTGTTGAAGCCGATGAGCCAGGTGGCGGGGCGCATGGCGATACAGGCAGGCGCAACCGCGCTGGAGAAAGCCAATGGCGGGCGCGGGGTGCTATTGGGTGGCGTTCCGGGGGTTTTACCGGGCAAAGTGGTGGTGATCGGTGGCGGCGTGGTGGGTGTGAATGCCGCACAGATGGCGGTGGGGCTTGGCGCGGATGTGACGATCCTCGATCGCGATCCCGACGTGCTCGAACGGCTCGACAATCACTTCGAAGGACGCGCACGGACGCTGTTCTCCGGCAAGGCCGCGCTCGCCAGTCTTGTGGCCGAAGCCGACCTTGTGATCGGTGCGGTACTGATCCCCGGAGCCGCTGCGCCGAAGCTGGTGACGCGCGATATGTTGTCCACGATGAAGCCGGGCGCGGTGCTGGTGGACGTGGCGATTGATCAGGGCGGCTGCTTTGAAACCAGCCACGCCACAACCCATGCCGACCCGACCTATATCGTGGATGGCGTGGTGCATTATTGCGTGGCCAATATGCCGGGCGCGGTGGCGCGGACCAGCACTTATGCCCTGAACAACGTCACCCTGCCCCACGCGCTGCGCATTGCCAACATGGGCTGGCAAA
>CAZSTP010000015.1:0-30477 GCA_964609325.1 uncultured Novosphingobium sp.
ACATGATCGAAACGATCAACAAGCTGGTCCGCACCA
The DNA here is from genome assembly GCA_964609325.1 of uncultured Novosphingobium sp. GTDB lineage: Bacteria > Pseudomonadota > Alphaproteobacteria > Sphingomonadales > Sphingomonadaceae > Novosphingobium. The sequence continues at coordinate 37 of CAZSTP010000015.1, forward strand.
GCCGCCAGTTCCTGCACGAGCAGGGCCGCGAACCGACGCCGGAAGAAATGGCCGAGCGCCTTTCGATGCCGCTCGAAAAAGTCCGCAAGGTGATGAAAATCGCCAAGGAACCGATCTCACTCGAAACGCCCATCGGCGACGAGGAAGATTCGCATCTGGGCGATTTCATCGAAGACAAGAACGCGATCATCCCTGTGGATGCGGCCATTCAGGCCAATCTCAAGGAAACCGTCACCCGCGTCCTCGCCAGCCTGACCCCGCGCGAAGAACGCGTTCTGCGCATGCGCTTCGGCATCGGCATGAACACCGATCATACGCTCGAAGAAGTCGGTCAGCAGTTCTCGGTCACCCGCGAACGCATCCGCCAGATCGAAGCGAAGGCGCTGCGCAAGCTCAAGCACCCGAGCCGGTCACGCAAGATGCGCTCGTTCCTCGATCAGTGAGGCAGACCTGCTAACCTGAAACGACGGGGCTCCGCTGCGGCGGGGCCCTTTTCGTTTGGGGCCGCCTGCCCCCGTTTGTTGTTATCCTCACCCCACCCGGTAAACCGCCAGCCGCACGGTATTTCCCACCTTGCCGCCATCGGCGACATAGATCGAGCGCGCGACCCACGCGTAATCGGGATGACCGCTGTCCAGCCGGATCGCGGTGCGCATGTAGTATTCCGATGGCGGCACCATTTCGCCCGCCGCTATCCGCGCACCCACCTCGGGCGAGGCATGGCGGATGCCCTGGCTCACCACTTCGATCACCGCGCCGTCGTGCGTTTCAATCGCATAGCGCGCATCGAGCTGTGCCACGCCGCCCGCCTGCACGGTTTGCCAGTCCGCGCCCACGTTCAGGATGCGGCCATTGAGGCGCGGCCCTGTCGCCGTCCCGCCGACAATCGGAATGATCCGCCGCGTGCCCGATAGCGCCGCGCCCATTTCGTGCGGGGGCGAAAGCTCCACCACCAGATCGCAGACGTGTTCCAGCGCGATGGTCATGAAACCACCTCGCCCGCCACCTGTGCGCCCGCCGGGATCGTCGGCGGTGCCATGTTGAGCTGCTCTTTCGCAAAGCCTGCCGCCTTCTGGTAAGCGAGCATGAACGCCGCGCGCTCGTCGGCAGGGATCACCGCGTCGATATCGTCGAACTGACCGCCGCAGCGCTCGTCCACCATGTTGAGCAGGCCGAACGGCCCCGCACCACGGTTGCGCATCGCCACCGCGCCAATCGGCACGCACAGTTCCGCGTCGAACGCCGCGAGGGCTTCCGCGCTCACCCCCTGCTGCGTCATGATCCGCCCCAGCACCCGTGCATCAATCACCGCCTGCGAGGCACCGTTGGAGCCGGTGGGGTACATCGGATGTGCGGCATCGCCAATAAGCAGGACCGGACCATCCACCCATGTCGGCAGCGGATCGCGGTCAATCATCGGGTTCTCGTAAGCCAGATCCGACTTTGCCAGCAGTGCTGGCAGATCGAGCCAGTCGTATACAAAGCCTTCGAACTCATGCGCGAACTCGGAAAGCTCCACCGGACGGAACCAGCCCGAGTTGGTCCAGTCATGGTCCGCATCAAAGGTCTGCTCGGCGATCCAGTTGATATCGGCAAGTCCATCGGCATCGGGGTGCGAGATCGGATAGAGCACCACGCGGTGGCGGCTCGTCCCCAGCCCGACAAACGAGGAGCCGGTACGGATCGGCACGCCGCGCGCGGTGCCGCGCCACATGATCGTGCCGCCCCAGTGAATCGGCTGCTGATCAGGATGCATCTGCGCACGGATCGCCGAATGGATGCCGTCTGCGCCAATCAGCAGCGTACCAGCCACTTCCTCGCTCACGCCATCGGCCCGCTCGACCAGTGCTGTCACCGATCCATCGGCTTCCTTACGATAACCGCTGATCCTCGATCCCAGCCTTACCGCATCAACACCCAACCGCTCCAGCACCAGCCGGTAAAGCATCATATGGAACCGCCCGCGATGCACCGCATACTGGTGCCAGCGATAGCCCGCCTCCTTGCCGCGCGGCTCGGCATAGATGTCCTTGCCGTTCAGACCGACCAAAGCCCACTCACGTGCCGGAATACCGACAGCATCAAGCGCTGCCTCACCAATGCCCAGATCCTCCAGCTCGCGCACCGCATTGGGCTGGAGATTGATCCCCACGCCCAGCGGCTTCAATTCACGCACGCTTTCAAACACGGTGCAGCGCACACCAATCTGGTGCAGCGTAAGCGCGAGCACGAGGCCACCGATGCCGCCCCCGGCGATAAGGATATGGTCTTGCGGCATCGTGATCGTCTTTCATCGGCAGAAAATAATCGCGGTGCACTAGCGCCACAGAACCCTTCGGGCAATCGCTCGCACCAAGGGGCAACGCTCACAACTGTTACAATGAGCCCCATCGGGCAGATAGGACGGATCGATTTCCGGTGGCTTGTTGCGCATTGACTGATTAAAGGGCCGCCAACGAGTCCTGCCAAACCGCTGCCGAAACGGAACCCATGCGCATCGCAATCGCCTCAGATCACGCTGCTTTTGACCTAAAGGCAAGCTTGCGCGAATACCTGATCGAACAGGGCCACGAGGTTGCAGACCTTGGCCCCGAAACAGCAGATCGCGTTGATTATCCGGACTTTGGTTACAAGCTCGCCTCTGTCGTCGCCGATGGCACCGCCGAATTTGGCGTTGCGCTGTGCGGTTCGGGCATCGGCATTTCCATTGCGGTCAATCGTGATCCCGCATGCCGCTGCGCATTGGTTTCCGAACCGCTTTCGGCCGCCCTTGCGCGCGAACACAACGATGCCAACGTGATTGCCATGGGCGCGCGGCTTACCGGCGAAGATATGGCCAAAGCCTGCCTCGATGCCTTTTTCAGCACTGAATTCGGGGGTGGCCGTCACGCAGGCCGCGTCGAAAAACTTTCCAATCCCACATTTTGAAGGAGCCTCATACGATGACCACTGCAACCGCAGCGCCGGAAATCCGTAAAGCGGGTTTTTTCACCGAGCACCTCGAATCCGCTGATGCCGAAGTCTTTGCCGCAATCCGTGGCGAACTGAACCGCCAGCAGACCAAGATCGAACTGATCGCTTCGGAAAACATCACCAGCCTTGCCGTGCTGGAAGCAACCGGTTCGGTCTTCACCAACAAGTATGCCGAAGGCTATCCCGGCAAGCGCTACTATGGCGGCTGCGAATATGCCGACATCGTGGAAAATCTGGCGATTGAGCGCGCCAAAAAGCTGTTCGGCTGCGATTTCGCCAATGTGCAGCCCAATTCGGGCAGCCAGATGAACCAGGCCGTGTTCCTCGCGCTGCTCCAGCCCGGTGACACGTTCATGGGTCTTGATCTGAACTCGGGCGGCCATCTCACCCACGGTTCGCCCGTGAACATGAGCGGCAAGTGGTTCAATCCGGTGCCTTATGGCGTTACCGCCGATACGCACGTGATCGATATGGACGAAGTTGCCCGCCTTGCGCGTGAGCATAAGCCCAAGCTGATCATCGCTGGCGGCACCGCCTATTCGCGCACGTGGGACTGGGGCGCTTTCCGCGCCATCGCCGATGAAGTGGGCGCCTGGCTGCTGGTCGATATGTCGCACATCTCCGGCCTCGTGGCAGGCGGCGCGCATCCCTCGCCCTTCCCGCACGCCCATGTCGTCACCAGCACCACGCACAAAAGCCTGCGCGGCCCCCGCTCGGGCATCATCCTGACCAATGATGAAGCGCTCGCCAAGAAGTTCAACACGGCTGTCTTCCCGGGCCTGCAAGGCGGACCGCTGGTCCACGTGATCGCGGCCAAGGCTGTCGCTTTCGGTGAAGCGCTGCGCCCTGAATTCAAGGCCTATGCCCACCAGATCGTTGCCAACGCCAAGGCGCTTGCCGAAAGCCTCAAGGAAGCGGGTCTCGGCATCGTTTCGGGCGGCACCGACAATCACCTGATGCTGGTTGACCTTTCGGCCAAGGACGTGACCGGCAAGGCCGCAGAAAAGGGCCTCGATCGCGCATGGCTCACGTGCAACAAGAACGGCGTGCCGTTTGACAAGCGCTCGCCCTTCGTCACCTCGGGCATCCGCCTTGGCACGCCTGCGGGCACCACGCGCGGCTTCCGCGAGGAAGAATTCCGTACAATCGGCAAGCTGATAAGCGAAGTTGTCGATGGTCTTGCGCGCAATGGCGAAGAAGGTGACGGTCAGGTGGAACAGCGCGTGCGCGATCGCGTTGCCGATCTGTGTGCACGTTTCCCTGTGTACCCGGAGCTGTAACGCCGTGAACAACAACGATGATCTCGCCGCCCGTGCCAAGGACGAAATATCCGGCATGGCCAAGCAGGGTATGGCCCACCCCTCGACCAAACCCGTGCTGACCGGCGCGGCCATTGGTGCGGTGGCGGGCGCTTTGCTCCCTGTCGTATCCCTGCCACTCGGTCTTGCAGTTGGCGCAGGCTTTGCATTCTGGCAGCGGATCAAACGCTAAACCATGCGCTGCCCGTTCTGTGCCCACGATAACAGCCAGGTAAAAGACAGCCGGCCGAGCGAGGATAACACCTCGATCCGCCGGCGTCGGCAGTGCGAGGGTTGCGGAGCGCGGTTCACCACATTCGAACGTGTGCAACTGCGCGAAGTGTTGGTGGTAAAGAGCGGAGAGCGGCGCGAGGCGTTTGACCGCTCAAAGATCGAGCAATCCGTCTCGCTCGCCTGCCGCAAACGCCCTGTCTCGCAAGAGCGGCTCGATCAGCTCGTTTCAGGCATCCAGCGCCAGATTGAAACCATGGGCGATGCCGAAGTTCCGTCCAAGGTTATCGGTGAGATGGTGATGGAGGGCCTGCGCCAGTTGGACAGTGTCGCCTATATCCGCTTCGCCAGCGTCTACCGCGATTTCACCGAAGCACGCGATTTCGAAGAGTTCGCCAGTAGCGTTCAGGAAATCAGCGGTCTCGGGATCGGCGAGAAGTGACGTCGAGCAAGAACCGCCAGCCGGTTATCGTTCTGGTGCGCCCGCAACTGGGCGAGAACATCGGCAAAGCCGCCCGCGCCATGCTCAATTTCGGGCTCGTTGAATTGCGGCTCGTCACCCCGCGCGATGGCTGGCCCAATCCTTCGGCTGGCCCCGCCGCCGCTGGCGCAGACATCGTGCTGGAAAAGGCGCAAGTGTTTGAAACGCTGGCCGATGCGGTGTCCGATTGCGCCCACGTCTATGCCACAACCGTGCGCAAGCGCGGCGTGACCAAGCCGGTACTGACCCCGGACGAGGCCGCGCGCGACGTTGTTACCGCATCGGGACGCAGCGCGTTCGTGTTCGGGCCTGAGCGGTCGGGGCTGGAAACCGATGACGTGGCGCTGGCACGCGCAATCATCACCGTGCCCATCAATCCGGAATTCGGATCGCTCAATCTGGCGCAGGCCGTGATCCTGTGCGCCTATGAATGGTCAAAGCATGCCTTGGCGCATGCTGATGCACCTGCCGATCTGGTCCAGCCCACGGTTGAGGAAATCCTCCCGCCTGCCCCGCAGGAAGACTTTGAAGGCCTGTTCGAGCAGCTTTGCGCCATGCTGGAACCGCGCGGCTATTTCGAACCGGAAAGCCGCGCCACGGCCACGCGTCGCACTTTGCGTTCGGTTCTGACCAAGGCAGGCTGGAATCACCTTGAAGTGCGCACTTTGCGCGGAGTGTTAAGCGTGCTGCGGCGCAGACCTGGATCGAAACCGGGCGATCCGCGCGATTGATTACCGGCTCTTGGCCTGCTTGTGCATTGCGGCTGAAGCATCAGTGAGCCGGTCCCAGAAATCCGCCACCAGGCTATAACCGGTACGCCCAGTTCAAACGCTCTGCGGCGGATTGCAGCCAAGGCTGCGCGGCGTTCGTCCTCGTCATCCCACACGCCGTCACCCGCAGAACGGGCCAGTGCAAAGCGGCTTGATAAGAGCAGCAGTATCTGCTGGTCAATCGCGGCCACGGTCCCGGCGGACAAGTCCGACAGCGCAGAAGAATCGGAGTGAGGCGACCTATCAAGCATCAGGCACCATAAACCGCTGATTCGTGTTGCTGTCTATGGCAGGTGCCCTTGACATCTTCCTGAATCTCTGTTCTTGGCCGCGCTTCGCAATTGGCCTCGCACTCCCGGTGAAGCGGTGGCCGCATTCTGCAATTGGCGGAATGGTGCGGTTCCGGGACTAGAAACTTTGGCACATCGCTGAAGCATTGCAAATTGAAGGGTAGCGCATGTCCAAGCGCAAGGCATCTAAGTACAAAATTGACCGTCGCCTCGGTGAGAACATCTGGGGTCGTCCCAAGTCATCGGTAAACCGTCGCTCGTATGGCCCCGGCCAGCACGGCCAGCGCCGCAAGAGCAAGGTTTCGGACTTCGGCATCCAGCTGCGCGCCAAGCAGAAGCTGCGCGGCTACTATGGTGACGTCACCGAAAAGCAATTCAAGCGCACCTATCAGGAAGCGGCGAAGATGAAGGGTGATACCGGTCAGAACCTGATCGGTCTGCTCGAACAGCGCCTCGACATGGTCGTGTATCGCGCCAAGTTCGCACCAACCATCTTCTCGGCCCGTCAGGTTGTTTCGCACGGTCACATCTATGTGAACGGCGTGAAGTGCAACATCGCCTCGCGTCGCGTTCGCCCCGGTGACGTGATCAGCCTCGGCAAGAAGGCCAAGGAAATGGCCCTGATCGCCGAAGCGCAGACCCTGCCAGAGCGTGACGTGCCTGATTACGTTTCGACCGACGCTGACAAGGCCACCTTCACCCGCGTGCCAACGCTGGACGAAGTGCCTTATCCGGTGAAGATGGAACCGAACCTGGTCGTCGAATTCTATTCGCGCTAAGCGTTTCAGTCTTTCCAAAGACACAAGAAGGCGGGGCATCAAGCTCCGCCTTTTTTGTGCGTGCAAATAGCGCCTTAACGCTTGTTATCTTTGTATAATTTGCGATGAATCGGGGGAACTGGCAGGCCCTGAAACCATTCTTGCGGTATGTCGCACTATCGCTTTGTCACGCCGCATCGCATCGGGAAATGGTATCCCGATCTTCTCACCGCACAGCGTCAGGCCGCCACCATCGGTGCAGGTTTCCTCGATCCGCGATCCGGCATGTTTTACCCTTACAAGGATTCACGCCTTGAGGTGAGCCAGCCGGGCCGCAAAGCCTAACGCGCGAAATAGTCGCGCCGGAAGTCTGCTGCAAACGCCGCAAAGCGCCCCTCTGCAATGGCGGCCCGCATTCCGGCCATCAACTGCTGGTAGAACCACAAGTTGTGCTCGGTCAGCAGCATGGCGCCCAGCATCTCACCGGATTTGATCAGGTGATGCAAATAGGCGCGGCTGTATTTCGTGCACGTCGGGCACGGGCAACGCTCATCAAGCGGCCCCGTATCCTCGGCATGGCGCGCGTTGCGCATGTTCAGCGGCCCGTTCCACGTAAACGCCTGCCCGTTGCGGCCGGATCGCGTGGGCAGGACGCAATCGAACATATCCACCCCGCGCTCCACCGCGCCCACCAGATCATCCGGTTTGCCCACGCCCATCAGATAGCGCGGACGGTCCGCCGGAAGCTGCTGCGGCGCAAAATCGAGCGTGGCGAACATCGCCTCCTGCCCCTCGCCCACCGCAAGCCCGCCGATGGCATAGCCATCAAAGCCGACATCGATCAGGGCATCGGCGCTGCTCTTGCGCAGCCCCTCGTCCAATGCCCCCTGCTGGATGCCGAACAAAGCCGACCGCGCGGCATGCTCACCGCCCGCATCAAATGCATCGCGGCTGCGTCTTGCCCAGCGCATCGACATTTCCATCGACCTGGCGATCGCATCGCGCGGCTGGTCGGCGCGCGGGCATTCGTCAAAGCACATCACGATGTCCGAACCCAGCAGGCGCTGGATTTCCATCGACCGCTCCGGGCTGAGCATGTGGCGCGATCCGTCGAGGTGGCTGGCGAAGGTGACGCCCTCTTCGGTGATCTTGCGCAAGTCTGACAGGCTCATCACCTGATAACCGCCGCTATCGGTCAGAATCGGGCGATCCCAGCCCATGAATTGGTGCAATCCGCCCAGTTTCGCCACCCGTTCGCCACCTGGTCGCAGCATCAAATGGTAGGTATTGCCCAGAATGATGTCCGCCCCTGCCGCGCGCACATCCTCCACCTTCATCGCCTTCACCGTCGCCGCAGTGCCCACCGGCATGAACGCAGGCGTGCGGATTTCCCCCCGCATCATCCTGATCGTACCGGTCCGGGCCTTGCCGTCAGTGGCATGAATATCGAAGGAAAAACGGGTCATTGACTGTCTACTCGGCAAAAAGAGTTTGCGGCCCTTAAGCCTATTCGCCAAGGCGCGCAAATGCTTGACCCTGCGCAAATCGAACTCTGGCTATACCCCGCGCTGACCTGCGTCGCCGTGCTATCGGGCTTTGTCGATGCCGTCGCCGGCGGAGGCGGGCTGATCATGATGCCGATCCTGCTCTCCACCAATCTCCCCCCCCATGTCGTTCTGGGCACCAACAAAGTGCAATCGATGTGCGGCACGACCGTGGCAACATGGCGCTATCACAAAGCCGGGCTCTTCAGTTTTCGCCAGAGCGCGCCTTTGGCCGCAGTCGTGTTTGGTGGTGCCTTAGCGGGCACGCTGTCGATCCAGCAACTCAGCGCCGATGTGCTCAAGCTGGTCGTGCCGCTTCTGCTTATCAGCGTAGCGCTCTATACGGTTCTATCGCCCAATATGACGGACGAAGACCGCAAACCCTTGCTCGGCGAAAACGGCTTCAAGCCCGTGGCTGGAGGCATCGGCTTTTATGACGGCTTTTTTGGTCCGGGTGCCGGCCAGTTTTTTGCGACGACACTGGTCGGCTTGCGCGGTTTTGGCCTCACCCGTGCCACCGGCCTTACCAAGTTCCTCAACGTCACCAGCAATGTTGCCAGTGTGATCGTGTTCACGATTGGCGGCCAAGCCTTGTGGTTGCTGGGTTTGTGCATGGGCCTTGGTGCCATGACCGGCGCATGGATCGGCTCCCACTTTGCCACAAAGTTTGGCGCAAAAATGATCCGGCCCCTGCTGGTGATTGTGAGCCTGGGCCTGACTGGACGGCTGATCTGGGGCTGGTTCTCCGCCTGAAACGTCAGACCGGCCATACCAGCGGGAGCGCGGTACACGCCCCCACGTTGCCGCCCTTCATCCGCACCGGCTGGGCAGGATCAAGCCCGAACTCGGGCATTTGCGCCAACCATTCGCGCAAGAAGACAATAACCTCCATCCGTGCCAGCCCCGCGCCGACACAGCGATGCGCGCCCACGCCCATCGTGGTGTGCCGGATGGGCGTCAATTCGCGGTCAAACCGCACCGCATCAGGCGCTTCGAAGCTGGCGGGATCAAGGTTGTGCAAGACACTGGGCAAATAGACCAGATCGCCTTTGCGGATTGTAACGCCATCCACTTCGATTTCGGCCACCGCATTGCGGCTAACCGCCACAGTGGGATAGCGCCGCATCAATTCATCCGCAGCGGCGGGGATAAGGTCGGGCCGTTCGCGCAAAAGCCGCTGGTCTTGCGGGTTTCGAGCCAGATGCAGTGCGACCATGCCGAACATTGCAGCCACCGTGTCCAACCCGCCAAACAGCAAGTTGCGGCACATCCTGCGCGCTTCGTCCTCGGTCCAGGCACGCCCCATCACCGGTTCGGCGAGGATATGGCTGAACAGGTCATCGCCCGGCTCTGCCATGCGTTTCTGGATGAACGGCCACAGATAGTCGTCCGCGGCTTGTTTCAACCCTTCAACGGTCATCGAGCCATCGGGCCGCGTCAGTTGCACGCCCAGCTGGCGCAAACGCGGGCGATCTTCCAGCGGCACATCAATCAGCGAAAGGAAGATATTCAGCGGCAGGATCTCGGCAAATTCCGCCACGAAATCGCATGATCCACGCGGGCGCAAATCGGCAATCAATTCCTCCGCAATCTCCACAACGCGCGGTTCCAGCGCGACCACATAGCGCGATGCCAGCCCCTTCATCACGGCCATGCGGAAGGCCTTGTGCTCGGCCCCATCCTGCTGAAGCGGGATGAACTGCATAACCTCGCCAAGACCCGGCGTTACCGCAAGGCACTCGTTGGACAGGCGCTCTGAATCATTCCAGAGATTGCGCACGACATCGCCGCGCGCGCCGATCCAGTGGCCGCCATTGGCTGTGGTCCAGACAAGTCCCGGCCCATCCAGCAGCGTTTTCCAAGCCGCAAAGTAATCGTCTTCAACCCCCGGCGGATTGAAGATATCGAATTTGACGATCCGGTTTTCCGGTACGTGCGCTGGAATCATGCGCTTCCTCTCGCGTGTTCTTTTGCGAGGAAGCTAGCTGCGTTAACCCGAGACGATACTGCGCTTTATGGCAGGAGCAGGCTGGAATCGCCGTAGCTGTAGAACCGGTAGCCTTGCGCAATGGCGTGGGCATAGGCTTCCTGCATCCGTTCACGCCCCATCAGCGCCGAAACCAGCATGAACAGCGTGGATTTGGGCAAGTGGAAGTTGGTCATCAGCCCGTCAATCGCGCGGAAGGTATAGCCGGGCGTGATGAAGATCGAGGTATCGCCTTCGAACGGACGGATGATGCGATCTTCGCCGGTCGCGCTTTCCAGCAATCGGAGCGATGTGGTGCCGACCGCGATCACCCGGTTTCCGGCTGCGCGCGCAACGTTGAGGCGGTCTGCCGTGGCGGCGTCAATCGTGCCCCATTCGGCATGCATCGCGTGATCGTCGGTATCTTCTGCTTTCACTGGCAGGAAGGTGCCCGCCCCAACATGAAGAGTCAGCGTCTCGGTCTTCACACCGCGCGCGCTCAACCCTTCCAGAAGTTCCGGCGTAAAGTGCAATGCAGCGGTGGGTGCCGCTACGGCACCATCCTTGGCAGCAAACATGGTCTGGTAATCGCTGCGGTCCTGCTCATCGGTCGGGCGCTTGCCCGCGATATAGGGCGGCAAAGGCATGCGCCCCGCCCGCTCCAGCAGCACTTCAACCGGCTCATCACCGGGAAAGAACAGCGTCCAGCTGCCGTCGGCAAACCGCTCTTCCGCATGGGCAGAAACGCCTGCGCCAAATTCGATCACATCACCTGCCCGCAACCGCTTGCCGTTGCGCACGAAGGCCTGCCAGCGCCGCAAATCGATTCGCTTGTGCAGCGTGGCACCAATCCGCGCATCGCCGCGCTGGCCTTCAAGCTGGGCAGGAATCACGCGCGTATCGTTGAACACCAGAACATCGCCCGGATTCAGCAGCGATGGCAGATCGCGCACGATCAGATCGGTGAAAGGCCCCGACGCTCCCACGCCCAGCAATCGCGCCGAATCGCGCGGGCGGGCGGGACGAAGGGCAATGTTTTCAGTCGGCAGTTCGAAATCGAAGAGGTCAACGCGCATCGCCGCCCTCTAGCGGCATTTGCAGCTTAGTTCGACCGCGAATTGCTCAACATATCTGCGGAAAATACGGGCTTGGCGCTGGGGGCTGCAATGATTGGCGCGGGCTTGTTGTCTGCCGCGATAGAGGCTTGCACCACCTTGGTCGGATTCGCCGGCGGCTCGCCGCGCACAATAGCGTCCACATTGTCCATACCCGAGATCACGCGGCCAAAGTTCGTGTATTTGTTGTCCAGTGCAAAGCGCGGATAAAACACGATAAAGAACTGGCTGTTGGCGGTGTTCGGCTCATTCGTTCGCGCCATGGATACCGTGCCGCGCACATGGGGGACGGTGTTGAATTCGGCCGTCAAATCAGGAAGAGGCGATCCGCCCTGCCCCGTTCCCGTCGGGTCACCCGTCTGCGCCATGAAACCATCGATCACGCGGTGAAAGATCACCCCGTCGTAAAAGCCTTCACGCGCCAGTTTCTTGATCCGCTCAACATGGTTGGGCGCCCATTCCGGCATCAACCGGATCGAAACACGGCCGCCATTCGATAGATCGAGCAACAGAATGTTTTCGCGATCAACGCTCTCATCAGCGTTTACAGCATAGGTTATCGGCTTGGGCGCGACGACATCTTTCTTGTCTTTCGCCAAGGCGGGCGAAGCAATCAAGGCAGCGCCAAGCGCAACAACGGTAAAAAAGCGCGAAACCATGAGACGGGTTAACTCCGGATAACCTAATGCGCGGATAGGCGCGTCGCGCTTTCGCCGCAATGAACGATTGTGCATTCGCGCTCGGGAACAATTGCGCCTGCGCGTTTCAATAGTCGCCCATGCGGCCAATTTTCTCAACCCGCGCAATCACCTCGTCGCGAATCGTGGGCGTGACAAAGCCCGAAATATCGCCGCCAAACAATGCGATTTCCTTGACCAGCTTGGAAGCGATCGGTTGAAGTCCGACATCGGCCATCAGAAATACCGTCTCGATCTCGGCATCCAGCTGCTGGTTCATGCCCGCCATCTGGTACTCGTATTCAAAATCGGCAACAGCGCGAAGCCCCCGCACGATCACGCTGGCCCCCTGCTTGCGGGCGAACTTCATCAGTAGAGCGTTGAAACCCACCACTTCAACATTATCGATTCCCTGATCGGCCACCTCGCGGCGGACCGATGCCATGCGCTCTTCCGGGGTGAACATGGGGTTTTTCGAAGGATTGGTCGTCACCCCGATTATCAACCGGTCCACCAGCTTTGCGCCGCGCCGGATGATATCGAGATGCCCGAGCGTGATCGGATCAAATGTGCCCGGATAAACGCCGATACGTTCAGCCATCAGTGGTTCCTCTCCACGATGAAGCGCGCAAGTTCGCGCAGGATATCCGCTTCCGGACCGTAACTTTGCAACAGGTCTACCGCCTGCTCTACCAAGCGGCGTGCCTGTTCGCGGGCGCGTTCCGGGCCCAGCAGCGATGCGAACGTCTGCTTGCCCTGCGCTTCGTCCTTGCGCAGGGCTTTGCCCGCCGCCGCCTCATCGCCTTCAAGGTCCAGAAGATCATCGGCAATCTGGAACGCCAAGCCGATATCGCGGGCATAACCGCGCAAATGCGTGCGCCCTTCAATCGGCACGTGGCCCAGAATGGCACCCATTTCCACAGAGGCGGCCAGCAAAGCACCGGTCTTCAATTGCTGAAGCCGGGTCACGGTAGGCAGATCGAAGCTCTCGGTTTCGGCGACGATATCCATCATCTGCCCGCCGCACATGCCGTTCATGCCGCTGGCCATCGCAAGCGTACGGATCAATTCGATGCGCACAAACGGATCGCCGCTGGTTGCCGGATCAGACAGCACTTCGAACGCGAAATCGTGCAAGGCATCGCCTGCCAGAACGGCGGCAGCATCATCAAAGGCGACATGAACCGTCGGCTTGCCATGGCGCGTGCCGTCGTTGTCCATGCACGGCAGATCGTCGTGGATCAGCGAATAGACGTGGATTGCCTCGATCGCGGTGCCCACCCGTACCGCGGCTTCACGCGATACGCCGAACATGGCCGCAGTGGCCGTGACCAGCAGCGGGCGAATCCGTTTGCCCCCGCCCATCGTGGCATAACGCATCGCTTCGACCAGACGGTTGCGCGGATCGCCCGGCAGCGGCAACAGCAAATCAAAGCTGTGGTCGATGTCCTCGGCAATCGCCTTCAATGCGGGTTTCAACAGCCCGGTTGCCTGTGACATGACCTTGCCCCTTACCCTGCCGCCTGATCAAACGGGCGCACCCCTTGCGCTTTGCCGTCGCGGTCAGCGACAATCGCCTCGATCCGCGCCTGCGCTGAATCAAGCCGCGCCTGACAGTGCGCGCGCAGCGCATCACCCTTGGCATAAAGCTCGATTGATTCGTCGAGTGGCGCTTCGCCACTTTCGAGCCGCCTGACGACGGATTCGAGTTCTTTGAGCGCTTCTTCGAAGCTGAGGTTCGCGATTTCCGGTTCCATTCCCATCTGGGCAGCATTGACGGGGCGCGGGGGGCGGGTCAAGCTTCGATAAGCAGATGATCCGAAGGGACGAAACGCAATGCAGTATTTGATTGCCTATGTTGCAGCAGCCGTCGTGTTCGGCGCGCTCGATGCCGTGTGGCTCGGCTGGGCAGGATCAAAGCTCTATCGCCCGGCTTTGGGGGATTTGCTGGCCCCGACATTCCGTATTGCTCCCGCGATGGTGTTCTATGTCCTCTATCTGGTGGGCATGATGTGGTTCGCGGTGCGCCCGGGCCTTACCCAAGGGCTTGGTGCGGCGGCGCTGAACGGCGCGTTCCTCGGAGCCTTGTGCTATATGACTTATGACCTTACCAGTCAGGCAGTGCTGGCACGCTGGCCCGTCCACGTGACGATCATCGACATTATCTGGGGCACATTCGCGACTGCTGTTGCTGCCACTGCCGCAACATGGGTCGCAACGAAGTTTGCAGGTTAAGACTAGCCACTTTGCGCTGCCCTCGCTAAGGCGCGGGCCATGTCCGAGATCACCGCAGATGTCGTCGCCGCCCATGGCCTGTCCGAAGACGAATACCAGCGCGTCCTGAACGCGCTTGGTCGTGAACCGAACCTTGTCGAACTCGGCATATTTTCGGTCATGTGGTCAGAGCATTGCTCTTACAAATCGAGCCGAATCCATCTCAAGAAGCTGCCAACCAGCGCGCCTTGGGTGATTTGCGGACCCGGTGAGAACGCGGGTGTGATCGACATTGGCGATGGGCAGGCGGCCATCTTCAAGATGGAAAGCCACAACCACCCATCATACATCGAACCCTATCAAGGCGCGGCAACCGGCGTTGGTGGCATTTTGCGCGATGTGTTCACGATGGGCGCGCGCCCCGTGGCCAACATGAACGCGCTGCGATTCGGCCGTCCCGATCACCCCAAAATGAAGCACCTTGTCCAGGGCGTGGTTGCGGGCATCGGCGGCTATGGCAACTGCGTCGGCGTACCAACGGTGGGTGGCGAAACTAACTTCCACCCCGCATACGACGGCAACATCCTCGTCAACGCGATGACGGTGGGCGTCGCCGATCAGGACAAGATCTTCTATTCTGCCGCCACCGGCCTTGGTAACCCCATCGTTTATGTCGGTTCAAAGACCGGGCGCGATGGCATCCACGGCGCAACCATGGCCAGCGCCGATTTTGGCGAGGATTCCGAAGCCAAGCGCCCCACCGTGCAAGTCGGCGATCCGTTCACCGAAAAGCTGCTGATCGAAGCCTGCCTTGAACTTATGGCGACCGACGCCATCGTAGCGATTCAAGACATGGGCGCGGCAGGCCTTACCTCCTCGTCAGTCGAAATGGCCACCAACGGCAAGGCCGGCATCATCCTCAACATGGATATGGTGCCCTGCCGCGAAGAGGGCATGACGCCTTACGAGATGATGCTGTCCGAGAGCCAGGAGCGTATGCTCATGGTGCTCAAGCCCGGCAAGGAGCCGATGGCCGAAGCGATCTTCAAGAAGTGGGAGCTCGACTTTGCCGTGATCGGCGAAGTGACCGACACCGGCCACATGGTGCTGACCTTCCAGGGCGAAACCGTGTGCGACATTCCGCTCGGGCCCCTCGCCGAAGACGCGCCGCTCTATGATCGTCCATCGCTCAGCCTTGCCGATTACAAGGCGTGGGCCAATGTCGCGCCGCTTGGGGATGTGCCTGAAAGCACGGATCTTGGCGCAGACCTTATCAAGCTGATCGGCTGCCCCGATCTTGCCAACCGGCGCTGGATTTTCGAACAATACGACAGCCAGGTAGGCGCTGATACTTTGCAGAAATCCGGCGGCGATGCAGCGGTTGTGCGCATCCACGGCACGCAAAAGGCGCTGGCGATGAGCACGGATTGCAGCCCGCGCTATTGCTACGCTGATCCTTACGAGGGCGGCAAGCAGGCTGTGGCCGAAACTTATCGCAATATCTGCGCGGTCGGTGCGCGGCCGCTGGCAATCACCAACTGCCTCAACTTCGCCAATCCGCAGCGTCCAGAAATCATGGCGCAGATTGTCCAGGCGCTTGAAGGTATGGGCGATGCCTGCCGCGCGCTCGATTATCCGATCGTTTCGGGCAACGTCTCGCTCTACAACGAATCAAAGGCAACGGGCGGCGGGTCTGCCATCCTGCCAACACCTGCTATCGGCGGCGTCGGCCTGATGCTCGACCACCAAATCATGACCACCATCGCGTTCAAGAACGATGGTGATGCGATCTGGCTGGTCGGCGATGAAGGCACGCACCTTGGCCAATCGCTCTACTTGCGTGAAATCGCAGGCCGCGAAGCGGGCGATGCGCCCAAGGTTGATCTTGCGGTTGAGCGCCAGCGCGGTGAGCAAGTCCGTGAGTGGATCGCAGCGGGCAAACTCACTGCCGTGCATGACATTTCAGACGGCGGCCTGCTGGTCGCACTCACCGAAATGGCATTGGCAAGCAACAAGGGCTGCGCGCTCAGCATCGCACTCGATACCGCCAAGGCCTTCGGCGAAGACCAGTCACGCTACATCGTGACCACATCTGCCAGCGAAGTGCTTGAAGGCGCTACCCGCATCGGCACTGTGGGCGGCTCGCAAATCGCAGGCGTTGAAATCGCCACCTTGCGCGAAGCCAACGAAGCCTTCTTCCGCGATTGGATGGAAGGGTAAAGCCCCCTCCGAACTACCTGCGGCAGGCCACCTCCCCGAGCAAGCTCGGGGAGGAACATCAATCAAGCGGCCTTTTTCAGGTTCTTGCCGAGCAGATCATAGGGATCAACGCCCATCTGCGCCCATGTCCTGTGGGCCTCACGGTAGTGCACCGCTGGCGTGATGTTCAGCTTTCGCCGCACTTCTTCAAGCGGCAGCGGCAGCAATTCGGTAATCGACTGTTCGCACAGACGCGGGCAGGCTTTGCCCAACCGCTTGCCTTCGGTCACAGCCTTCAGCACCGGCGCATCGCTGCGCACTTGCCTGCGAATGTTCAGGCCAGCCATGTAACCGATGAACAGATGCGCGGGCGACGGTTGCTGGCTGTAGGTAAACGCCAACACGCAAGATTCGCCTAAGGCATCGCGGCCATAGCCGGTCAGCACGTGCAGCATATCGTGCACATCGCGCATGCGGTTGAGATACCAGCGGAACTGGTCCTGGAACTGCACGTGATGCTTGGCGAACCGGTCAAATTCGTCAACCAGCCCTTGGGCGGTCAGCCCCTCACGCTCCATGAAGTCGCAATAGGCGTGGGCCAATGAACCGGCGGGCATTTGGCGCAACGCCGCATGATCATCAAGAATCGATGGAAGGTTAGGCTCTTTCGCGCGCAAGGCTTGGCCCCGCGCAGAACGCAGAAAGCGCTCCGCCGAGGGGCGCAGATTGCGCCACGGGAGCGATTCAAAGATATGGAACACTTCTTCAGTGTTTTCCTTATCTTTCATCAGGTTCTGAAAATGACGCCACGCCTTTACAGGTCGCAAACGCAGCACAGGGCGGCGCTCGTCGTAAATGGGCAAGTCAGCTTGCAGCGCGCCGGTCATGGCATTCACGGCGTATTCTCCCGATGATCTCAACCCGCACATACTAACAGGAGTGTAAATACTCCGTCAATCCAGCACCCAGTCTTCACGCGCTATGCCCAGAAGGGAAAGGATCGAGGTCAAGTCTCCCCGATCGATCCAGCCATCTGCCGCCGCGCGCGCCTTTGGCTTGGCACGATAGGCGATCCCGAATGAAGCCGCTTCGATCATCGGAATGTCGTTCGCGCCATCGCCGGTAGCAAGGCTCAACACGCCCTCACCCAATCGTGACGCTTCTTCAAGCAGCACCTGCTTTTTCACCGCGCTATCCACGATCCCGCCAACCAGACCGCCGGTTAATACGCCGTCATGCAGGCCCAACCGGTTGCCGACTACACGCTCGAATCCCAGCAGCTCGGCTACGGGATCAGCAAAGGAATGGAATCCGCCCGTCACCAGCACCGTATGGCAACCGCGTGCTTTCAAAGTGGAAACCAATGTCCGCGCCCCGCCCATCGGCTGGATACGCTCATCCAGACATTGGCGGATCGCTGCTTCTGGCAAGTCTTTCAGCAGCCCGACACGCTCACGCAGCGCCGATTCGAAATCGAGTTCGCCCTGCATGGCACGCTCGGTAATCGCGGCGATGCGATCCTTCAATCCAGCAAAATCAGCCAGTTCATCAATGCATTCCTGCCCGATCATCGTCGAGTCCATGTCGGACACGAACAGTCCGGGCACATCGATCAGGCCTTGCGACAACAGCAGATCGCTCTGCGGAAAACACTGATCCAGAATGCCGCGAATACCCGCCGGATCGCCTTCAAGCACTTCAAGTTCCAGCACATCTTCGCAAGTATCGAGCATCCCTGCCCCGGCCACTTCCCAATCGCGCGCCTCAATCATTTCCATCGCAAGCGCAAGATTGTCACCAAGCGTCTCAGGGTCTGCTATCAGGCGCGCGATGATCACCGGGAATTCCTTTGAAAACGAAAGTGTGGGCAATGGGGCCAAACGGCCAAGGCTTGCGCTCATTGCAGGGCCAACCGCCAGCGGCAAGAGCGATCTCGCCGTAAAACTTGCATTGCGTGCCATGGCTCGCGGGCAAGAGGCTGTCATCGTCAACGCCGATAGCGCACAAGTCTATGCCGATTTGCGCGTGTTGAGCGCGCGGCCATCAGACGAGGACATGCAAGGCGTACCCCACGTGCTTTATGGCGCATGGGATGGCGCACAGGCATGCTCGGCAGCCGATTGGGCCAATGCCGCCAAGCGCGAAATCGCCGCCGCCCAAGCGCGCGGAGCTCTACCAATCCTCGTGGGCGGGACCGGCCTCTATATCAGGACCTTGCTCGAAGGCATTGCGCCGGTGCCCGAAATTGACCTCGCGATCAGGGCGGAAGTCCGCGCCATGCCGTTGGAATTGGCTTACGCAGCTTTGCAGTCCGAAGACCCGGCTCGCGCCGCCCTGCTGGCCCCTGCAGACGCCCAGCGCGTGACGCGTGCCTTGGAAGTTGTCCGCTCTACCGGCCATCCGCTTGGCCATTGGCAAAAACAGCTCAGCGGTGGCATCGCAGACAGCATCGACCTCGCGCCTTTGATCCTCCTGCCCGAACGGCAATGGCTTTATAAACGCTGCGATTTGCGTTTCGAATTGATGTGGAACGGCGGGGCTATTGCTGAAGTCGAAGCGCTGACCGCCCGCAATCTGGCCGATGATATGCCGGTGATGCGCGCCATCGGCGTGCCCGAGATCGCGATGTTCTGCCGCGGCGAACTTGCACAGAACGTAGCAATCGCATCCGGACAACAGGCCACCCGCCGCTATGCCAAGCGGCAATACACGTGGCTGAACAACCAGAATCCCGAATCTTGGCCCCGAGTCACGTACGAAAATTCCATTGACATTACCTACGCCGCAAGTTTATTGCGCATATAGCCGCTTGACATAGCATTTTGTATCAAGTAGCAGGCCGTTAATTGTCCTTGTCGCTTCGTTTGCGATGCGGATGCCCGAGTGGGGAGAGACGGCCCGGTGCGGTAAATCTGCGCCGGGCCGATAATTTTTGTTTTTCACAAGCACAGTCGCGGCTATCGGCACGGCAAAGTCGGCCGGAACGCCAGGTAGACGCGACAGGCAAAAGGATCGAGTGACGTGACAAGCGAGCGCAGCGGCGCCGAAATTCTGGTCGAAAGCCTCGTCGCCAAGGGTGTCGAGTTCGTGTTCGGCTACCCCGGCGGCGCGGTCCTGCCGATTTATGACGCGCTGTTCGGTGACGAACGGATCCGCCACATTCTGGTGCGCCACGAAGCGGGCGCGGCTCACGCCGCCGAAGGCTATGCCCGTGCCACGGGCAAGCCCGGCGTGGTTCTGGTCACATCCGGCCCCGGCGCAACCAATGCGGTCACCGGCATTGCCGACGCCTTCATGGATTCGATCCCGATGGTCGTAATCACCGGACAGGTCCCTACCGGCCTGATCGGTTCCGATGCGTTTCAGGAAGCCGACACGGTTGGCATCACGCGCCACTGCACCAAGCACAATTACCTCGTCAAAGACCCCGCGCAGCTTGCCACGATCATTGACGAAGCATTCCGCATTGCAACCGAAGGTCGCCCCGGCCCGGTTGTTATCGACATCCCCAAGGACGTGCAGATTGCGATGGCCGCGTGGAACGGTGCCGCGCCGCAGCAACGCAATCGCTACAATCCGCAAACCGAAGGCGGTGCCAAGGAAATCGAGCAAGCCATCGAGATGATCGCCAACGCCAAAGCGCCGGTGTTCTACACGGGCGGTGGCGTGATCAATTCGGGGCCACACGCGGCCAAGCTTTTGCAGGAATTGCAAAGCCTCACCGGCGCTCCTGTCACTTCGACCCTGATGGGCCTTGGCGCATTCCCGGCTGACCATCCGGCGTGGCTGGGCATGCTCGGCATGCACGGCACATTCGAAGCCAACATGACGATGAACCGCGCCGATCTGCTGGTGTGCATTGGCGCACGCTTTGATGATCGCGTTACCGGCCGGTTGGACGCGTTCTCGCCGAACTCGAAGAAAATCCACATCGATATCGATCGCGCTTCGGTGAACAAGACGGTGCGCGTCGACCTGCCGGTGATCGGCGATTGCGGCAAAGTCTTGGCGCAATTGATCGATGTCTGGCACACACGCGGCTACAAGGCGCAAGACCTTTCCCCATGGATCGCGCAGATCGATACGTGGCGCGAACGCAAGAGCCTTGGCTATCCGCGCAAAACCGCTGAAATCATGCCGCAATTGGCGGTTGAGCGGCTTTACGAGCTGACCCGGCACCGCGAACCGATTATCAGCACCGAAGTTGGCCAGCATCAGATGTGGGCGGCGCAGTACTTCCACTTCATGAAGCCCAACAAGTGGCTCACCTCTGGTGGCCTGGGCACGATGGGCTATGGCTTGCCCGCGGCCATCGGCGCGCAGGCAGGCTTCCCCGATGCGCTGGTGATCGACATTGCAGGCGATGCCTCGATCCAGATGAACATTCAGGAACTGGGCACGGCCACGCAGTATCGCCTGCCGGTGAAAGTGTTTGTCCTGAACAACGAATGGATGGGCATGGTCCGCCAATGGCAGGAACTGACCTATGAAAGCCGTTATTCGAATTCCTATTCCGATAGCCTGCCCGATTTCGTCAAGCTCGCCGAGGCTTATGGCTGGAAGGGTATCCGCATCAGCGATTTGAGCGAACTGGATGCCGGAATTCAGGCGATGATCGACCATGATGGTCCGGTCTTCGTCGATTGCCTCGTTTCGAAGGAAGCCAATTGCTTCCCGATGATTCCATCAGGCGCTGCGCACACCGACATGATCCTTTATGGAGATGAGGTTGCCGGCACGATGGACGACGAAGCCAAGGCGCTGGTCTAAGAAAGCCCTGACATGATGCACATGCACGAAGAGGCGCAAGAGCGCCACGTCCTGACCATCACGGTCGATAACGAAGCGGGCATTCTGGCCAAGATCGCCGGGCTGTTTACCGCGCGCGGCTACAACATCGACAGCCTGACCGTGGCTGACATTACCGATGGTCATGAATTGAGCCGGATCACCATCGTCACGCACGGCCCGCCGCCGGTGATTGACCAGATCCGCGCGCAACTGGAACGTCTGGTACCGGTTCATAAGGTCACAGACCTTACCGAAGTGGGGCCGTTTGTTGAACGCGAACTGGCCTTGATCAAGGTTTCGGGCAAAGGCGAAAACCGCGTAGAGGCCCTCCGTTTGGCCGATGTGTTCCGTGCAAAGGTAGTTGATACCACGACCGCCAGCTTCATTTTCGAATTGACCGGTGCCCCTGAAAAGATCGACAGCTTCGTATCGCTGATGAAGGAACTGGGGCTGGTCGAAGTTGGCCGCACCGGCATCGTCGGCATGATCCGGGGTGCGTCAGCCGCTTAAGAGTTTCATATCCACCACCCGTCGTCCCTGCATCCGCAGGGGTCCATCTCCAACGGGTGCTACTGGACAACATGGCCGGAGATGGATTCTCGCCCGCGCGGGAATGACGAAAACGAGGAAAATTCAATGAAGGTCTATTACGACGCCGATTGTGATCTCAACCTGATCACCGACAAGAAGATCGTTATTCTGGGCTATGGCTCGCAGGGCCACGCCCACGCGCAAAACCTGCGCGATTCCGGCGTCAAGGAAGTGGCCATCGCGCTGCGTCCGGGCTCGGCCAGCGCCAAGAAGGCCGAAGCTGCCGGCTTCAAGGTTCTGTCAAACGCCGACGCTGCTGCCTGGGCCGACCTCATCATGATCCTGGCACCTGACGAGCATCAGGCAGCAATCTATGCTGACGATCTTCATGCCAACATGAAGCCCGGTGCAGCGCTTGCTTTCGCCCACGGCCTCAACATCCACTTCGGCCTGATCGAGCCGCGCGCCGACATCGACGTTATCATGATCGCGCCAAAGGGCCCCGGCCACACCGTGCGCTCTGAATACCAGCGTGGCGGCGGCGTGCCGTGCCTCATCGCGGTTCATCAGGACGTGACCGGCAATGCCCAGGACGTAGGCCTTGCTTACGCGTCTGGCGTTGGCGGTGGCCGCAGCGGCATCATCGAAACCAACTTCCGTGAAGAATGCGAAACCGATCTGTTCGGCGAACAGGCCGTGCTCTGCGGCGGCGCAACCGCGCTCGTCCAGGCCGGTTTCGAAACCCTGGTCGAAGCCGGTTACGCACCGGAAATGGCCTATTTCGAATGCCTCCACGAACTGAAGCTGATCGTGGACCTGATGTATGAAGGCGGTATCGCCAACATGCGTTATTCGATCTCGAACACCGCTGAATACGGCGACATCAAGACCGGTCCGCGCATCATCACCGATGAAACCAAGAAGGAAATGAAGCGCGTTCTGGAAGACATCCAGTCGGGCCGCTTCGTCAAGGACTTCGTGCTTGATAACCGCGCTGGCCAGCCAGAGCTGAAGGCAGCCCGCGGCCTTGCCAAGCGTCACCCGATCGAAGAAACCGGCGCAAAGCTGCGTGCGATGATGCCATGGATCGGCGCCAACAAGCTGGTCGACCAGACCAAAAACTAAACGGAATGATCGTGGCCCGCCTTCTGTGCGGGCCACTTTTCCGACGAATGAGCCTATCTGTTTGACAAATTGGCTAGACGAACCCGCCCTTGGTGATATTCATCCATTTTGGATGTAATAAGCCGGGACGGGGTTCAGACAGTGCTCAAATCTCTGATCTTTTTGATCTTTATTTCAACAGCACTCAACCCTTCCCTCGCCCTCGGTTCTAACGAGGAAATGAACCAGCGCCCAGCCGTTCAAAAGCCCGGCACCCGGATTGCCGATGCATGCGGCAGTCACACCGTATCACGTTTTGTCGGTGCCGAAGCCACTCCTGCCATTCGTAGCGCGATCACGATTGCCACAGGGCATAACCGGATACGTTGGATCAAGCCCGGCACAGCTGTGACGCAGGATTTTCGCGCGGATCGTCTGAATATCATTCTCGATCAGGCGGAGCGGGTCTTGACGATGCGCTGCGGGTAGAAACCCGCTTCGAGCACGCCCTGCCTATAAAAAACAAAGCGGCTTGCTGCCCCGATTGCAGGGCATCAGCAGTTGATTTGCGCTGCAGTCATCATTCTGTGAAGGTCATTTTGCGCTTTCATTCTGGACAAGCGCGCAATGAATCAGCATAGGCTTGACCCATGACCATTCGACTGGCCCTTACCCTGCGACTTACACGCCCTTGGGCGTAAGCTGACGTGTCGCAACGCGGCGCGCACGGCGCCCAAGGGAAGCGAGAACCAGTTTTAATCCATTTTGCCAGTCGAGTATCACTCCCATGACAATGCTGAAAACCCCTTCGGCCAAGTATCGCGCGTTCCCGCAGATCAATCTGCCCGATCGCCAATGGCCAAGCCGCACAATCACGCAAGCTCCACGCTGGCTGTCGACCGATCTGCGCGATGGCAATCAATCGCTGATCGATCCGATGAATGCGGAAAAGAAGTCGCGGTTCTTTGATCTGCTGATCAAGATCGGCCTCAAGGAAATCGAAGTCGGTTTCCCCAGCGCAGGCGCGACCGAATATGATTTCATCCGTGGCCTGGTCGATAGCGGACGCATTCCTGATGACGTGTTCGTGCAAGTGCTCACGCAATCACGCGAAGATCTGATCCGCACCAGCTTTGAAAGCCTCGCTGGCGCAAAGCAGGCGATTGTCCACGTCTACAACGCGGTATCGCCGCTGTGGCGACAGGTTGTGTTCGGCATGGACAAGGCCGACGTCAAGCAGATCGCCATCGACGGTGCAAAAGTGCTGCGCGATCAGGCCGCGCGCTTCCCGCAGACTGACTGGCATTTCGAATATAGCCCGGAAACCTTCTCCACCGCCGAAGTCGATTTCAGCATCGAATGCTGCGAAGCGGTGATGGAGGTGCTGCAACCCACCGTAGATCATCCGATCATCCTCAATCTGCCGGCCACGGTCGAGGCTTCCACGCCCAACATTTACGCCGACCAGATCGAGTATTTCTGCCGCAATCTGCCAAACCGGGATCGCGCGGTGATTTCACTGCATACGCACAATGACCGTGGCACCGGTGTTGCTGCTGCCGAACTGGGCCTGATGGCAGGCGCTGACCGTGTTGAAGGTTGCCTGTTCGGCAATGGCGAACGCACCGGCAATTGCTGCCTCGTTACGGTCGCGCTGAATCTCTACACCCAAGGGGTTGAGCCTGAACTGGACTTCTCGGACATTGATGAAGTGATCCAGACCGTGGAGTATTGCAACCAGTTGCCGGTCCACCCGCGCCATCCCTATGGCGGCGAACTGGTTTTCACCGCATTTTCCGGCAGCCATCAGGATGCGATCAAAAAGGGCTTTGCCGCCCAGGACCAGCGCAATGACGACATATGGTCGGTGCCTTATCTGCCGATCGATCCCGCCGACCTTGGCCGCAGCTATGAGGCGGTCATCCGCGTAAACTCTCAGTCGGGCAAAGGCGGTTTCGCCTGGGTGCTCGAACAGGACCAAGGCCTCAAACTGCCCAAGAAGATGCAAGCGCATTTCTCGCGCCATGTGCAGGAACTGGCCGACGAACTGGGCCGCGAATTGCAGGCATCCGATATCTGGAGCGTGTTCCGCAAGGCCTATCGCCTCGATGCCCCGCAACATTTCCAGCTTGTCGATTACGAAGAAACGCGTGGCACGGACGGTACGCGCATTTTCGCTGGTAAGGTCGATGTGGACGGCAAAGTGCAGTCTGTTTCCGGGCGTGGCAACGGGCTGATTTCGTCGGTCGTAGCCACGATCAAGGACGGCTTTGGCCTCGACATCGATATCACCGACTATACCGAACACGCGCTGGGAGCAGGCAGCAATGCACGCGCTGCGGCTTACGTCGAATGCAAATTGGCCGATGGCCGCACCGTTTGGGGCGTCGGGATCGATGAAGACGTTGCTACAGCCAGCGTGCGCGCGGTATTAAGCGCTGCGAACTCTGCATCTTGAGGGTTGCTGACGGGCGACTTCGGTCGCCCGTTTGTCATTTCGGGCACCTTTGACAAGCCACTTGCCCGCGATTAGGGTTTAATCACGCAATTAACTACTCTTGCGAGGATGATACCCGATGCCATTGCCCGCGCTCTTTGCCAATCTGCGCCTGCCCGTGATCGCTTCGCCCCTGTTCCTGATTTCAGGGCCGGAGCTGGTCATCGCGCAGTGCAAAGCAGGGGTTGTCGGCTCTTTTCCTTCGCTTAACGCGCGGCCACTCAGCCAGTTGGATGAATGGCTGCACCAGATCACTGAAGAGCTGGCGACCTATAATCGCGCCAATCCCACGCGCCCGGCAGCGCCCTTTGCGGTCAACCAGATCGTGCACAAAACCAACAATCGTTTGGGCGATGACATGGCATTGTGCGAAAAATGGCAAGTGCCGATGCTGATCACTTCGCTCGGCGCACGGGAAGACGTCTATGCGGCCGCCCATCACTGGGGCGGAATTGTGCTGCATGATGTGATCAACAGCAACCACGCGAAAAAAGCCATCGCCAAGGGGGCCGATGGCCTCATCCCCGTGGCGGCTGGCGCAGGCGGCCATGCCGGAGCGCTATCGCCGTTCGCGTTGATGCAGGAAATCCGCCAGTGGTTTGACGGGCTGATCGCTTTGTCAGGCGCGATTGCCCATGGCCGTTCCATCCTTGCCGCCCAGGCATTGGGCGCTGACTTTGCCTATATTGGTTCGGCATGGATCGCGACCGAAGAAGCGCGCGCGGAAGCTGATTACAAGCAGGCCATCGTTGATTCCAGCGCCGATGACATTGTCTATTCCAACCTGTTTACCGGCGTTCATGGCAACTACCTGCGTTCATCCATCGTCAACGCAGGCCTTGATCCCGACCACCTTCCCGAAAGCGATCCCAGCAAGATGGATTTCGGATCTGGTGGCAATACCGATGCAAAGGCGTGGAAAGACATCTGGGGTTCAGGCCAAGGCATCGGCGCAGTTTCAGCGGTTGAGCCGGTTTCTGCGCGGGTTGCACGACTGGAACAAGAATATCGCGAGGCGTCAGCAGCCTTGAACGCAAACAGCGCGCCATTTCTGGCGTAAGGTTCAAGCTGCTTGGGCAGTCTCGCTTGTGGTTGACCACAACAAGTCTGCCATCGCATCAAGGTGACCGAATTCAAGCGCGGGATCATGGGCGTTAAGCGGGGCGCGTGACCATGAGCGCGGATCGAGCAATTTGCGGCGTAGCGCGCGTTGCAGCAGATCAAAACGCATCAGCGCTTCGTAATCGGCATTGGTCGATCCTGCTGCGCGCTCCCGTGACCAGCGCGCTTCGATCTGCCCGGCACGTTCCAACACCAGTTCATTATAACAGCGATGCGGCCCGCGATGCATCGGCAGGCCGATCCGCATCGCGGTTACTTCCGTGGCAGGCAGGAGCAACCCGTTCCGGCGAAAATCATGAAAGCCCAGCCGGTCTGTCCCAAGCCTGCCAATCATGGATCCCAATGCTTCAGATCCAAGCAATTGGCGCGGAATCAAGTGATGCCGTTGCAAGTCCGGTGCATATCCGGGCTGACCGGCAACATTGACGCTGCCAAATGGCAGGGCTTTTCTGTTGTCAGATCCGGGTTTGCGACTCAGGAACACCTGGCGATAATACTTGTGGCGTTTTCCGCCTCAAGAAAGACTACCCCCGTTCCGGCAAGATCTGCCTGTTTTGCTTCTGTGATCGGGCCATGTGCAACCAGCCAATCGATCAATCGCACCGCCACTCGCGCCAAATGCTCGCGGCTTGTTCCTGAACCACCGGATAGAGTAAATTCCTGTCCGATCAGAAATTTAAGCCCGGTTGTAGCCATTTCTCCAGAGGCATTTCTATGGATTGATGCAAGAGCAATGGCCGGGAAAGGCCCGCCTTCAAGCCATGGCTTGACCGCCCGGTTAAAAAGTTCTGGCACAATGGCATTTCGCGCTGGAATCCAGCAAATTGCACGTGGTTGCACGAAGTTTGCCAGGCTGGCCGCAAGCGCCGTAGCGACCCTGATAACGGGCAAAAGCCGCTGCGCGCCCGAAATATGCGGTCCCGGCCAAATCTGCAGCGCGGCCAAACCTGTGCCTTGATCGGGATTGAACCCTACCCAATGTTGAATTTCCGGAATAGCCTGGAGATTAGCACCGGAGAGACCGCGAACGTCAAACGTGAGGCCATCCCGCAGAACTTCGACCCAGCCCTCACCTTGAGGCGGAGCGTGGCTCACCGTGAAATCACCGCCGATCCGTGCTGCGTCCATCACCTCACGGATGCCGGGGATTGAACCGGTATCGTAGAGGAGAGCAGCGAGCGGTGCGCAGTCAGGAGACTGGTCACTTGCGTTCACGTACACCCCGCGTCAATTTCCTCCGGATTGGCACAACCGCCCCCTTACCGTCGAGTCTCCCAAGCAGACGGAGATGTCCGGCTGGGGATATAGCGTAACAAATCTAGAAAACTCCTAGTGCGATGCCTCCGGTTAATGCCTGTCCCATTTCGCAACACTTTTGCAGTGTTTCATCCGAAAGGATCTTGGGCGCAAGGATCTCCTCGGGGGTTTGTGCGCCGTTTCGGATGATTAGCGGCTCTGCAACCCGCCGCAATCGCCATCCATTAGCGATGCGGTCGATCTGCCGCTCCGCTCCGGTTCCATCCGTTCCCGCGGCAATTATCGTGGCATAGGCCCGCCCCTCTATCCGGCCCAGCAGCGGATAATACATGCGATCGAAAAATTCCTTCATCGCCCCTGTCATCAGGCCCAAATTCTCGGGGCAGCAAAACAGGTATGCGTCGGCCGGGAGCAGCGTTTCCACAGCCACATCCTCGGCGCGAAGCATTTGACAGGGCCCCTCCCGTTGCGCCCCGACAAAGGCTGCGCGGGCCATAGCCTCGGCTGCGCCCGTGCGACTGTGCCAGATAATCAAAAGCATCGCATCACCTGAACCGCCTCGGGCAAGCCTTGTTTCTGCCGCGAATGCTGCCTCAACACAGGTCTTAAGCCAATCCTGTGCTGCTATATGTGCGGGGGACAAGTCCTTGACCAAACGCAACCGTCTTGCGGCTGTCCCTTCCCCGCACCGCCTGCATGGTATAGCGGTTGATCCATGATACCCGTCACTGCGATAACCCGCTCCCTATCCGGCCAAGCTTGGCGCTGGCGCGGCGGTAATATGGACATGGGCGGCACAGATAGCGCCCCCGGCGATGATCTTGTCACCCAGTTGCTGATGTCTCGCGGGGTGGTGCGCGAAGATCTTGAGCGTCACCGTCGCCCGACTTTGCGCGATTTCCTGCCAGACCCTTCGATCTTCCGCGACATGGACAGCGCCGCAGCGCGTTTGTCCGATGCAATCTTGTCGAATGAACAGATCACGATTTACGGCGACTATGATGTGGATGGCGCCACCAGCGCCGCGCTGCTCGTGCTGCTACTGCGCGATTTGGGCGTTCAAGCGCGGCATTACATTCCCGATCGGCTGCTCGAAGGCTATGGCCCCTCGGGCGAGGCACTGGTCCGGTTGGCGAGCGAAGGCTCGACGCTGATCATCACGGTGGATTGCGGGGCGATGGCGCATGACGCCTTGGCGGCGGCGCATGGCGTTGGCGTTGATGTGATCGTTGTGGATCACCACAAATGCTCGTCAGAGCTTCCGCTTACCGCTGCCCTCGTGAACCCTAACAGGCTGGATGAATGCGACGAGGCAGCGTCCTACGGGCATCTGGCAGCGGTTGGCGTGGCATTTCTGTTGGCCATAGCGACCGTGCGCGAATTGCGCGGACGTGGCCACTTTGAAAAGCGCAAGGCCCCTGATCTGATGCGCCTGCTCGATCTGGTCGCATTGGGGACGGTGGCAGACGTGGCGCAGCTCAAAGGCCTGAACCGCGCGCTGGTTTCGCAGGGCCTCAAGATCATGGCCCGCCGCGAGAACATCGGCCTTTCCGCCCTGATCGATGCCAGCCGCCTGAACCGCGCGCCGACATGCAGCGATCTGGGCTTTGCCTTGGGCCCGCGCATCAACGCTGGCGGACGCGTCGGCGAAGCCACACTGGGCGTCCGTCTACTGACCACGCAAGACCCGGACGAGGCCCGTTCGATCGCAGCACAGCTCTCGTTGCTCAACGAAGAGCGGCGCGGGATCGAACAAGAAGTACAGGAAGCTGCCGAAGCGCAAGTCGCCGCGCAGCATAACCGCGCCGTGCTGGTTCTTGCAGGCCACGGTTGGCATCCTGGCGTGATCGGCATCGTGGCAGGGCGCATCAAGGAAAAAACCGGCAAGCCCGCACTCGTCATCGCACTGGATGCAGACGAGGCTGGCAATGGCAAAGGGTCTGGCCGGTCGATAGCGGGCGTTGATCTTGGCTCTGCGATCATGGCCGCGCGCGAAGCGGGAATGCTGATTGCAGGTGGTGGCCACGCGATGGCTTGCGGCCTGACGATTGATCCGGCGCGGCTTGCAGAATTGGGCGACTGGCTGGACGAACGGCTCGCGCGGGATATCTCCGGCGCACGGGCGTCGCAGTCCTTGCTGCTCGATTTGTCGCTCAGCCCCGGCGGCCTTACGCCCGAACTGGTGGAGACGCTGGAGACCGCAGGCCCCTTTGGCATCGGTTGGCCAGGGCCACGGGTGGCGGTGGGGCCGGTGCGGTTGGTCAAATGTGACCTTGTGGGGGCCGATCACGTGCGGATGGTAGCAAGTGGTGCCGATGGACGCTCGTTCAAAGCCATCGCATTCCGCGCTGCGCAGACCGAGCTTGGGCAAGCATTGCTGCACGGATCACGCGGGCGGCATCTTTGGTTGGCAGGGCGAGCGAAGATCGACGATTGGGCCAGTCGGCCTGCCGCAGAACTGCATGTAGAGGACGCCGCCTTTGCCGACTGACTTTTTTCGCAACATGCTGCTTGACGCTTTGCCCTGTGCCCCTTAGAGGCGCGGACCTGCCCAGCGGTGCAAACCCGATGGCCCCTTCGTCTAGCGGTTAGGACGCGGCCCTTTCACGGCTGAAACACGGGT
>CAZSTP010000016.1:0-30039 GCA_964609325.1 uncultured Novosphingobium sp.
ATCTCAGTCTCGAAGAGCGTGACACGATCATGCGCATGCGCGATCGGCGCATGCCCGTTAGCCGAATTGCTGCCGAACTCCGGCGGCATCCAGCGACAATCTATCGCGAGCTGCGACGCAATTTCTTCTATGATGAAGACGCCTGGTTTCGTGGTTATTTCGGTCGTGTCGCACATCGGAAAGCTGCTGCGCGCCGGGTTTGTGGCGGCAAGGTCAACCGTGATCGTGAGCTTGCCGCGCGCATCGTGGAACATCTTCAGCAATGCTGGTCACCAGAGCAAATTGCTGGCCGCTTGAGGCTCGATGAGGCCAATCCCATCACTGTTTGCCATGAGACGATCTACCAGTTTGTATATGGCACAGAAGGTCGTCAGTTAGGCCTTTGGAGCCACTTGCCGCGCCAGCGGAAGGCGCGGCGCCAGCGCTATGCGCGCAAACCGCGAGGCCTCAATATCCCACTTGAAAATACCATTGCAGAGCGCCCCAAAGAGATCGCCGAGCGCAATCAGTTTGGTCACTGGGAGGGCGATCTCATTGCTTTCAGGAAAGAATTTGGAAAATCCAATCTTACCTCGTTGGTCGAACGCCGCAGCCGATACATCGTGCTGACGCGCAACCCCAGTCGCCATTCCATGGGCGTCATGGCAGGGATCGAACACCACCTTGGCCCCCTCCCCCAGACCCTTCGGCAAAGCATTACGTTTGACCGAGGCACCGAGTTTGCGGCATTCGCCACACTCAAGACAAAGCTCGGCATGACGAGTTATTTCTGTAAACCTTCAGCGCCCTGGCAGAAGGGGAGCGTGGAGAACAGCAATGGTCGCATCCGCCGATTTCTGTCGCTTGATACCGACATTGCCGCACTGCCCGATTCTGATCTGGCAGCTATTACCCAGAGGCTGAACAACACGCCGCGCAAGTGCCTTGGATTCCGAACACCAACCGAGGTCATAGGAGAGCAAATCGCAGCCCAAATAGCCTCGTGAATTTTATTGCTGTGGGTGGGGCTCGCCCCACCCACAGCAAAACGCTACACTCTCATTGGAAATTCGCACTTCAAATAGAAAGCACAACGGCGCGGTGAGCTTGACGTCCCTCAACAGACTCCTTTCGATCATGGCCACCTTGCGCGATCCCGAACGCGGCTGCGAATGGGACTGCGCCCAAACCTTCGCCACCATCGCCCCCTATACCATCGAAGAAGCCTACGAAGTGGCCGACGCGATAGCGCGCAACGATATCCCTGCTCTCAAGGAAGAACTCGGCGATTTGCTCTTCCAAGTCGTGTTTCATGCACAAATGGCACAAGAGTCTGATTTATTTGATTTTTATGATGTTGCGGCCGCCATTTCGGACAAAATGGAAGCCCGTCACCCGCATGTGTTTCATCAACAAAACCCCGACGGTCAATCCCGCGAAGACCGCTGGGAAACCGCCAAAGCCGCCGAACGCGCTGCCAAAGGCGCAACCAGCGCGCTTGACGGCGTCGCCATCGCCCTGCCAGCCCTGATGCGCGCCGAAAAGCTCCAGAAACGCGCCGCCCGCCAAGGTTTCGACTGGCCCGATCCCGATAGCGCCGCCGAAAAAGTGACCGAAGAAATCATCGAACTGCGCGAAGCCGCCACCGACGCCGAACGGCTCGACGAGGCAGGCGATCTCCTCTTCGCCGCCGTCAACGTCGTCCGCAAATACGGCGTCGCCCCCGAAGACGCCCTGCGCGCCGCCAACGCAAAATTCGAACGCCGCTTCCGCGCGATGGAAGCCCTCGCCAAGGGCAAATTCCCCGAGCTTGACCTCGATGAACAGGAAGCCTTGTGGCAGGCCGTCAAACGGTCAGAGGCTGGTAAAACGCCCTAACTCGCGCGGCGTCAGGCGGACCTTGATCCGCATCGCCGGTTCTTCCGCTTCATCGCCGACTTGCTGTTCATCAATGATATCGCCATGCGCATGCAGCCACGCCAGACGTTGGCCATCCGCCAACGGGACCGTCAGCTCCAGCGTCTGCGCGCCACCGGTCAGCATCACGCCCAACTTGTCGAGAAACGCCTCGACGCCCGTGCCGGTCAAAGCCGAAAGTGGCGCGACTGGCACATCTGAAACTTTGGCCGTGATGATATCGCGCCGCACCGCCTGATCCTCTGCCGTGAGCAAGTCCCATTTGTTCCACACCTCGATCACCGGGATCATGGTGCCCCCCTCCCCGTTGATGCCAAGATCGGCGAGGATCTGTTCGACCTCCGCCTTCTGCTCAGCCGTAGCGGGATTGGCGACATCGCGCACATGCACGATCACGTCTGCGGCGGTCACTTCTTCAAGCGTTGCACGGAACGCGGCGACAAGCTGTGTAGGCAGGTCCGAAATGAAGCCCACCGTGTCCGACATGATCGCCTTGTCCACACCGGGAAGCCGGATCGCGCGCATCGTCGGATCGAGCGTGGCAAAGAGCAAGTCTTCGGCCATCACGGTCGCACCCGTCAGCCGGTTGAACAGCGTGGATTTACCGGCGTTGGTATAGCCCACCAGAGCCACCACGGGCCAAGGCGCGCGTTGCCGCCGCTCACGATGCAGCCCGCGCGTGCGGCGCACTTGCTCAAGCTCCTTGCGCAGCCGCGCCATGCGGTTGCGGATCTGGCGGCGGTCAGCCTCGATCTGGGTTTCGCCCGGACCGCCCAGAAAGCCAAAGCCCCCGCGCTGCCGTTCAAGGTGCGTCCATGATCGCACCAGACGTCCGGCCTGGTAATCAAGGTGGGCAAGTTCGACTTGCAAGCGACCTTCTGCTGTGGCCGCGCGCTCACCAAAGATTTCAAGGATCAATCCGGTACGGTCGATCACTTTGCGCTTGAGTTTGTCCTCAAGGTTGCGCTGCTGGATCGCGGAAAGCGCCCCGTCAACAATGACGAGTTCGGCATCGGCCATGTTGCAAGCAAGGCCGATCCGCTCAACCTGTCCTTCACCGAACAGCGTTGCCGGACGCACCGCGCGGATCGGCAGGATGAACGAATCCACCACTTCGATACCGATCGCGCGGGCAAGGCCCTGCCCTTCTTCAAGCCGCGTATCAGCGTCAGCGCCAAAGCCCCCTCCCCGCTGTTTGATATCGGGGAGGACGACGACGGCGCGCGCGCCACGGGTTACTTCACCGGCAACTTCACCGGTGTTGTTGCCAAATTCAAAAGTGCTCAGGAATCCTCGCCATCCCAGTCGCCGGTAAGATCAACATGACCGGCGGGCTGAATTGTTGAAACGGCATGTTTATAGGCGAGTTGGACATAGCCCTCACGCTCAAGCAGCATGCAGAAAAGATCGTAAGACGCGACTTTGCCCTGCAACATCACACCGTTGACGAGGAACATGGTCACTTGAACGCCGGAATCGCGCACACTCGAAAGGAAGATTTCCTGCAGCAAACGCGCTTTCTTGCCGTTTTCCTCACCCGTGGTCTGGAAGTGCGCAACCGAAAGCTGCTGGCCCGGCATGATCGTGGAAATCGCGTGCTTGTAGACCAGTTGCGATTGGCCATCGCGCCGCAGCAGGATCGAGAAATTGTCAAACCAGGTGACGATGCCCTGAAGCTTCACACCCTTAACAAGGAACATGGTGACTGGGGTCTTGTTCTTGCGCAGATGGTTCAGGAAAAGGTCTTGCAGGTTCTGGCCCTTGCCACCGGTCGGTCCGGTTACAGGCGCGGGAGCAACTACCTCTGCTGCGGGAGCGACTTCTGCCTTCAGCTTCGGACGCGCGGTCAATGTCTTTCCGGTCATTTCTTCTGACTCCGTTTTATATTGGCTCGGCCCCTTGGTGGAGCCTCGCGATCTGGCCGTCGCAGGTTTGACTGCTATTGCCGGGTTCAAGTCTTAGTGTAGGTCGCCACTGCCCTAAGGTAAACATGAGAAATTGCGCAGGGTTCCGAATAAATGCGTATTCACTGTCTTATTCGTCGTCCTCGCCTTCCCGCCGCTCAGCCATTCCGAGCAGTTTCAGTTTGCGGTGAAGGGCCGAGCGCTCCATGCCTATGAAGCTGGCAGTCTTGGATATATTGCCCGAAAACCGGCGGATTTGAACCTTGAGATACTCGCGCTCAAAGTTCTCGCGCGCCTCTCTCAATGGCACACCCATCAATGCAGAACCGCCGGTTTCACCCCCCATAGGAGTTGCGACGATTTCGGATGGAAGCATGTCACCATCAATTCTGGCGAGCCGGTCACGCGGGGCCAGAATGATCGTACGTTCGATCACGTTGCGCAATTGGCGTACATTGCCGGGCCAATCATAGCTTTGCAGCGCTGCCATGGCTTCCGGTGTAACCGCAGGCGGCGTAACGCCTTGCTCATTGGCATAGCGCGCAAAAAAGTGGTCCACCAGTGGTGGAATATCCTCGCGCCGCTCAGTCAGTGACGGGATGGCTACTGGCACAACATTCAGCCGGTAGTACAGGTCCTCGCGAAAGCGCCGTTCCGCGATTTCTTTTTCCAGCGGCCGCGATGACGATGAAACAACCCGCACGTCGACACGCAATTGGCGATGCCCGCCAACCCGCACAAAGGCCTGCTCGGTCAACACGCGCAGGATGCGGGCCTGGCTCGATGGCGGCATGTCTGACACTTCATCAAGGAACAATGTTCCCCCGTCCGCCATTTCGAGCAGCCCTGCGCGGACCAGCTTGCCGTCGATTTCCTCCCCGAACAGTTCCTGTTCGAAGCGCTCGGGCGTAATGCGCGCGGAGTTGACGGTAACAAAAGCGTTTTGTGCGCGGGGGCTCCATGAATGCAGCAAACGGGCAGCGACTTCTTTGCCCGAGCCAGCAGGACCGGTGATCAAGAGGCGGCTGCCCGTATTGGCAACGCGCTTCAATGTGGCGCGGACCTGATTGATTGCCGTGCTGTTGCCGGTGAATTCATCGGCCATGACAAAGCCTTGGCGCAACCGGGCATTCTCGCGGCGCAAGCGTTCCGTTTCAGTGGCGCGCTCAACCAGCAGCAAGAGACGCTCGGCCTCGAACGGCTTTTCGAGGAAATCCATTGCGCCACGGCTGATCGCCGAAACGGCAGTATCGATATTGCCATGGCCCGAGAAGATGATGACCGGCAATTCAGGTTCGCGGCGCTTTATCTCGTCCAGAACCTCAAGCCCGTCCATCGGGCTGCCGTGCAGCCAAACGTCAAGCAGAACGAGGCTGGGTCGCCGCTCGTCAACCGCAGCAAGGGCCGATGTGCTGTCAGCTGCCGTGCGACAGCCGTAACCTTCATCACTTAGCACGCCTGCCACCAGTTCCCTGATGTCGCGTTCGTCGTCGACGATGAGGATGTCGAGTGCCATAATGGGTCCTGTCAGTCCTGTTCGGTGCCGGTATTGGCTGAATTCAAAAGGGGATCGCGGGCAAAGCGCATGGTGACGCATGTCCCGCCGCCGGTTTGAGCGGTGAATTCCATCTCGCCGCCATGTTCCTCGACAATCTTGTGGACGATGGCGAGGCCAAGACCAGTGCCCTTCTCGCGCGTGGTCATATAGGGTTCGAGGATGCGGTCTCGCTCTGCCGGAAGGCCGATGCCATTGTCCGTCACGTTAATCGTCACGGTATCATCATCGCCTGCAAGCGCGACTGCGATCTGGCCGCGATAATCGACATCGGAAGATTTGGCCTTTGCCTCGATCGCCTCCACGGCATTTTTCAGCACGTTGGTCATGCATTGGCCAAACTGGTGGCGATCACATTGCAACGGGTAATGCGGAGCTTCACTGGCAAAATTGTAGGCAATCTGGGTATGCGCCACTTCTTGCAGGAATAGCGATTGCCGCACGAGGTCGCTGGCATCTTCGGCCCGGAAAACTGGCTTTGGCAGGCGCGCAAAGGATGAAAATTCATCAACCATTTTGCGCAGATCGCCGACCTGCCGGATGATCGTTGCGGTCAGCTCTTCGAACAGTTCGGGATCAGTCTCGATCTGGCGGCCATAGCGACGGCGCAAGCGTTCGGTGGCAAGCTGGATCGGCGTGAGCGGGTTCTTGATTTCATGGGCGATCCGACGAGCGACATCCGACCAGGCAGCGCGGCGTTGATCGAGCAACTGGCGTGTAATGTCTTCAAAGGTGATGACATAGCCATTGCTATCCTTGGCAACCCGTACCGCCAGAGTGCGCAAATCGCTTGCCAACGGATGCTGGATCACATTGTTGGCTTGGCCGGAGGCTACCAGTTGCGCAAATACAGGTGACACCTCTACCAGCGGTTTGCCTATCGGTGAACCGGCCCCCGGCGCAAGCAGCAGACGCGCGGCAGATGAGTTGATAAGCTGGATCGTTCCGTCGCGGCCAATCGACACGATCCCTGCGGTAATAGACTCCAGCACGGCCTCGATAAAGGCACGGCGCACTTCCAACTGGGCATTGGCCGATACCAGCGCCTGGGTCTGGCCTTCAAGCTGCTGGGTCATCCGGTTGAATGCCCGCGCGAGCAGGCCGATTTCATCGGTTCCGCTATTTTGGGCGACGCGCATCGCAAAATTGCCGCTGCCGATGTTGCGCGCGGCCGATACAAGCTCCGCGAGAGGCGCAACTTGCCTATCGGCAAAGCGCAATGCTGCCCATACTGCAAGGCCGACAAGCGCCAAACTGATGACAAAGAGCGCGATGTTAAAGCGCAATTGCAAGGCGCGGGCGCGGGTTGTGAGCATATCGTATGCTTTGAGAACGGTCTGCGCGCGCTCCCACTGTTCAAGTGCGAGAGCGTTGGAATTGCGGGCGGCGTAGAGATAAATTCCGCGATTTTTATCGACCGCCGTTACCGCATCAATCCGCTCTGCCGATGCGTTGACCACGACGGTTTCGCCAGCATCAAGCCGCTTGAGATCGGCCATGGATACGCGTTGGCGGTCATTCGATTTTTCCGGATCAACAATCGCTGCGGTGCGTAAGGAGCCATCGGGCGCACGTTCGAGAATGGCGGATTCATTCAACTGCCTGCTCAGGACCTGAAACGAATAGCCTTCGGCAAATTCCGTCGAGGTGATCGCGGCCTGATCAAGATAATCGCGGAGGTCACCGGCCATGGTGACAGTCTCGTTGCCGACGTCGCGAAGCTTATCCTCATAATATCCGCGGGCGAGCTGGTTGGCATTTTCCAGCATCCCGCGCGAACTATCGGAAAACCAGAATTCGACACCGGACTGGAACAGGATCGATGCAAACACCACGACCAGCAAAGTCGGTACAGCCGCGATAAGCGAGAAAAGCCAAACGAGGCGGACGTGAAGGCGTCCGCTTGATCCAAGCAGGCTTCGACTGGCCCGGCGGATGGCAAGGCGGCGACCACCAAGCACGAGCAGCGCCATCGCCGGAGCAATTGTGCCGATCAACAAGGTGGATGTGAGCCGCGATGGCAGGATCTGCCCTTCGTTGCTCGACCCGGTAACGGTGAGCCAACTGACCGCAACCATCAACGCGAAAATTGCAGAAGCTGCCAGTTCTATCAGGAGCAGCACATTGGCGCGGCGGAGGCTTACAAGAACACGCCGCCACCAGCGTGGCATGCGTCGAACCCTGATCGTACCGTCTCGCTGCATAGTTGCTATATAACAACACTCCTGTTGCAAAAATGCAAGAGGAAAGCCATCAATCAGGCGCAAACGGCTTCAAGCGATGAAAATCAATCCTTGGCCAAATAGTCGTCCGCGAAAATGCCAAGGTCCGACAACCGTTTGCGCAAGGTATTGCGATTGATGCCAAGCATCTGTGCTGCACGCAGTTGATTGCCGCCGGTCTTGCCCAACACATTCAGGAACAGTGGCCTTTCGAACGCAGCCAGTGCTGCGCTGTAATATTCGCCGTGTGCGGGTTGATTTTCATCGAGCCAGTAATCGACTGCAGCACCGAGGTCTGCAGGGTCATGCATGGCAGGCCCGGCTGGACGCGCCGCGGCTCCGCTTTCGGACTGTGCCAGCAATGGTTCGATCGATGTGGCATCAATGATTTCATCGCGCGCGAGCAGCGCCAGGCGATAGATGAAATTGCGCAGTTCGCGCACGTTGCCGCGCCATGGCTGCCGCGCAAGGATGTCAGCTCCGGCCTCGGTCAAATGACGACGCGGGAGGCCTTCGGCTGCTGCCTGTGCAAGGAAGTGCCGCGACAGGGCTTCGATATCGTCCGCCCGTTCGCGCAATGGGGGCAGTTCGATTGGCACCACTGCAATGCGGTAATACAAGTCTTCGCGAAAGGTTCCTGCGGCGATCATGGGCAGGAGATCACGATTGGTCGCGGCGACGATGCGGCAATCGAGCGTAATCTCATCACGCCCGCCAACGCGGCGGATCTTGCCCGATTGCAGCGCGCGCAGCAGCCGGGTTTGCGCCTGCATCGGCATGTCGCCAATTTCATCAAGGAACAGCGTGCCGCCGCTTGCTTGTTCAAACTTGCCGATAGAGCGCGCTACGGCGCCGGTAAACGCGCCTTTTTCATGGCCGAACAACTCGCTCTCGATCAATTCGCCGGGGATCGCGGCCGTGTTCACCGCGATGAACGGACCGGCGCGGCGATTGCCAAGCTGGTGTATCGCTTCGGCAACCAGTTCCTTGCCGGTGCCTGATTCTCCCAGAATGAGCACGGTCAGATCATTGCGCAGAACGCGCGTAATCATGCGGTAAACTGCCTGCATGGCCGGACTGCGTCCCACCAGCGGCAAGCCTTGCGGCACGTCTTGCGGCACATCAAACGCTTCAGCCTCGGCCTTGCCAATCGCTTGCGTTACGGTGCGGATAAGCTCTTCAAGATCGAAAGGCTTGGGGAAGTATTCGAACGCACCGGTGTCGCTGGCACGAACCGCGGTATCCAGAGTGTTCTGCGCCGAAAGGATAATGATCGGGAGACCCGGATCGGCATCGCGCACGCGGCCAATCGTCTCGATCCCGTCACCGTCTGTCAGCATCACATCGGTTAGCAGCAAGTGATAAGCGTGGCTGGCAAGGAACCGGTCCCGTCCGGCAATCGAATCGCAGCGATCAACATTGAAGCCCTCGGCCTCAAGCGCGGCAGTGATGACCATTGCAATCGAGGCGTCATCCTCGACCAGCAGAACGCGTTTCCTCATGGGGTTGGTACCGATCCGGCTACTGGCAAATGGATGCGGAAGTGTGTGAGTCCGGCCACCTCGTCGCGGTCATGGGTGATGCGACCGTTCATTTCGCGGACCAGTTTCTGCACCAATGCCAGTCCCAACCCCTGTCCCGACTTCTTCCCTGTCACGAACGGTTCGAAGATGTGATCCCGCAATGCAGGGTCGATACCGGGTCCGTTATCAGATACCCGCACTTCAATCGGCAAACGCAGGGGCAGACCACCCGGCCCTGCATGCAGCAAAATACCGCTGGCAAAACGTGTGCGCACCACGATGCGCGGCGAGGGCTGGCCCTGACACGCCTCGCGCCCGTTGCTCATCAAGTTGAGCAGAACTTGCACGAGCGAATCGGGATTGGCCATGATCGGCGGCAGCGAAGGATCAAACTCCTCCTCAATGGCCACCGGTTCGGGCGATCCGGCAGCAATCACGGCCTGGGCACGTCGCACAGCTTCATGCAGATTGCACGATTGCGCTGGCTCCATCCGGCGACGCGAGAGCGATTGCATCTGATCGATCAGCTTGGCGATTCGGTCCACCTCGGCCATGATCAATCCGGTCATCGCGCGGTCCCGCTCGGACAGTTTGCGGTCAAGCAACTGTGCAGCCCCGCGAATGCCGGCCAAGGGGTTCTTGATCTCATGGGCCAGCACTTCCGGCGCGCGCAAGGCGATGCCCTCTCCCCCACCAGCGCCCCGGCCATCACCGGACAAAGCTTCTACGCCAACGCCTTCGTGCAGCATCAGCAATTGCCAACCGGGGCAATAATTGACCGGGCTGGTCATCACGTCGAAACGGCGCGGCGCTTGCCCGCGAATTTGCACGCGAACCCCGCGCGCAAACAACTGTGCTTCGCCTTCGGCCAGACGCCCGAGAATCAGCGGCTCATCAAATTCGAAGAGTTCTGCTACCGATTTGCCAATCAGGCGGCGGGCGCCCTGCCCCATCAACTGCTCAGCCGCAGGATTGACCGCAGCAACGATCAGATCAGGGTCCAATTGCAGCAAGGCCAGCGGCAAGCTGGCAACAACACGCTTCGGATCGGGCTTTGGTGTCGCGTCCTGTTTGCGCCAATCCGGGAGGGTTATCATGCTGCTGCGCGCTGCTCCGCTGAAGCATCGCCACCTTGCGCCAGCTGATGCTCGATGGCGCGGCCATAGAAATCGGCGAGACTGGCGATCACCGCATCGGGATCATCGATGAAGTTCACCTTGTTGCGGAAATCAGCCGAGCCGTGCAGCCCCTTGGTGTACCAACCAAGATGCTTGCGCGCCATGTTGACGCCCGTCACCGTGCCGTAATGCGCCTGCATTGCATGGTAATGCTCGATAATCAGGGCATATTGTTCGGCCAAAGTCGGATCGGCCAGACGCTCTCCGGTTTGGAGCCAGTGCATCATCTGGCCCAGCAACCACGGACGCCCGT
Source organism: uncultured Novosphingobium sp. (assembly GCA_964609325.1). GTDB lineage: Bacteria > Pseudomonadota > Alphaproteobacteria > Sphingomonadales > Sphingomonadaceae > Novosphingobium. The sequence goes on from CAZSTP010000016.1 coordinate 10,532, forward strand.
AAGAGCCGCGCCCGATCATCACACCATCCGCACCGCTTTGCTCGATCGCAGTGGCCACATCCTCGATCGTGCAGATATCGCCGTTCACCAGAACCGGGAGCGAAACAGCCTCTTTCACGCGGCGCACAAAGGCCCAGTCAGCATTGCCTTTGTACATCTGATTGCGCGTGCGCCCATGCACAGTGATCATCTTGGCCCCCAGATCTTCGGCAATCCGCGCCAGTTCCGGAGCATTCAGGCTATCGTGGCACCATCCCATGCGCATCTTGACGGTAACCGGTACGCTCACCGCTTTAACGGTGGCCTCAATCAGGCGCGTAGCCAGCGGAATATCGCGCATCAATGCCGAGCCTGCATCGCCATTGACGACTTTGCGCACCGGACAGCCCATGTTGATATCGATGATCGCCGCACCCTTGTCTTCCGAAAGCTTGGCCGCTTCAGCCATTTGCACCGGATCGCAACCGACGAGTTGCATCGACACAGGCTCTTCCGTGGGGTGCCAGGCGGCTTTCTGGATCGATTGGCGTGTTTCGCGGATCGCCGCCGGGCTGGCAATCATCTCGGTCACATTAAGGCCCGAACCAAAGCGGCGCACGATGGTGCGGAACGGCAAGTCCGAAACGCCCGTCATTGGCGCCAGCACCACCGGCCAATCGACATTGACGGGGCCAACCTTGATCGGCTTGAGTTGTGGCGGAACGGGAACGTCGGACATGCGGTAATCTGCCTAAAAAACAGGCAGGCGTTTAATCCATCACTGTGCAAACGGCAAGACTGTTGCTCCTGAAGCCAAAGCACTGGTAGAGGCGCGCTCGATGGCCAGTTCCGAACACTCTGTTGTCCCCCGTACCGCCGCTGTAGTCGTTGCAGCGGGCAAGGGCCTGCGCACCGGCGGTGATGTGCCCAAGCAGTTCGTTTCGTGGCACGGCAAACCCTTGGTCCGCCATTCGGTTGAGGCATTGGCGGCGTCCGGTATTGCCCCCATCATCATCGCTATTCCAAAAGGCTGGGACGAAGTCGCGGCGGCCTGCCTCGATGGCATTGCAGGTGTGCAATACGTGCATGGAGGAGCAACCCGGCAGGAATCAGTCAAACTGGCGCTTGAAGCTCTTCAGCTTAGCTCGCCCGAACTGGTTCTGATCCACGACGCAGCACGCCCGGTCTTGCCGCGTGCGGTCATCGACGGACTTCTGGCGGCTTTGGCAAAAGGTCCTGCGGCCATTCCGGTCTTGCCTGTTGTTGACAGCATGGTGCGCGGAAAATCAGGCTACCGGGCAGAAACCGTCGCGCGCGATGAATTGTATCGCGTGCAGACCCCGCAAGGTTTCAACTACGCCGCCATTCTCGATGCACACCGGCAGTGGAGCGGTGCGTCCGATGCCGGAGACGATGCGCAAGTTGCGGTCGCCGCCGGGATGCAGGTTGCATTGACGGCAGGCGACGAAGCCTTGCGCAAGGTGACCTTCGCCGCCGATCTACAGGAGCCTGCCATGAACCGCCCTCCCCGCACCGGTACGGGCTTTGATGTCCATCGGCTTGTCGAAGGTGAGGACTTGTGGCTGTGCGGGGTGAAAGTGCCGCATAGCAAGGGGCTATCAGGCCACTCTGATGCCGACGTTGCGATCCACGCTTTGGTCGATGCCCTGCTTGGCGCTATTGCAGCAGGCGATATCGGAGATCACTTCCCACCCTCTGATCCGCAATGGAAGGGCGCATCGTCTGACCGGTTCTTGACCCATGCTGGCCAGCTTGTAGCGTCGGCTGGTTATCGCATTGCCAATGTTGACATTACAATCATCTGCGAGGCACCCAAGATCGGTCCGCACAAGTTGGCGATGCGACAGACGCTTGCCCGGATTCTCGGGATTGACTTGGACGCTGTCTCGGTCAAGGCGACAACGACCGAGCGACTGGGGTCAACCGGTCGTGGCGAAGGGATCGCAGCGCAGGCTGTTGTCACTGTGTTTGCAGAATGATCGTCAAGGAGTCGAAGTGATGGCACTATCCCGGACAGTCTACATTCTTGGCGCTGCTCTGGCTCTGGCGCAGGGTCAAATCGCGCATGCTGCAGACAATTGCCTGACAGAAGCCGAGGTTGGCGGACTGGTGGGCTATGCCCTGCCCTCGGTCATCAATGGCACGATGAAGGCTTGCAAGCCTCATCTGTCGGCAAACGGATTTTTCGCGACGCGCGGCGCGACGTTCGCAGGCCAATATGCCGCCCGCAAGGATGCAAACTGGCCAATTGCCAAGAACGCCTTTCTGAAACTTGGCAGCACCAAAGACGCATCGATGAACAACACTTTGAAAGCCTTGCCCGACGCCGCGCTGCAACCTTTTGTCGAGGCAATGGTTTCCGAATTGGTCGGCGGAGAGATAAAGCCTGGCCAATGCACCGCGATTGAACGCGGCGTTCGTATCCTTTCCCCGCTTCCGGCCGAAAACACCGCGGAGCTGATCACATTTGTCGTAGTGCTCGCAGACAAGCCGAAGAACGGCAAGCCGGCGTCCCTACCGATTTGCAAGGCTGCAAACTGATATCATGGATAGCATTCTCCCCGCCGAAATTGGCATCCTTGCGCGACGCGTGATCGAGGAAAACGCCGCCATTGGCCGCAAATTGGCTGTGGCAGAAAGTTGCACCGGCGGTCTGGTCGCCGCGGCGTTGACCGAAGTGCCGGGCAGTTCCGCTGTGCTTGACCGTGGGTTCGTCACCTATTCAAACGAAGCCAAGATCCAACTGCTTGGCGTGTCGGAAGATGTGATCGATACATTTGGCGCTGTTTCCATCGCCGTTGCGTGGTCGATGGCCCAAGGCGCGTTGAAGAAATCGGGTGCCGATGTGGCCGTTGCGATTACCGGCGTTGCCGGGCCGGATGGCGGCTCTGAGCAAAAGCCTGTCGGGACCGTGGTGTTTGCCTGCGCCAAGCGCGGCGAAGACCCCGAAGCCACGAACGCAGAACTCAAGCTGTTCGAAAACGCGATAACCCGTGCCGATGTGCGTTATCAGGCAACACTTGTAGCGTTGGAACTGCTGCTACCGTAAAGCTGCTGCGCGCGCTTTTCGAACGCCGCCACCATCTTGCGAAACGCGCTGTCCAAATATTGCCCTGCCAGCTTTTCGAAGATCGCATTGCGAAACGCGAAATCCACCGAAAAATCGATCCGGCACCCGCCACCTTGCGCGGGGGTGAAGGTCCAGTCGTTCGCAAGGTTCTTCAACGGCCCTTCAAGATATTCCACCTTGATCGAGCGGTTGCGGTCTTTCAGCACGCGTGACGTAAACTTTTCCCGCAATGCGCTGAAGCCCACCAGCATATCGGCGACCATCACTGTCTCGTCGTCAGACTTGATCCGTGTGGCAACCACCCATGGCAGGAATTCGGCATAACGGCGCACGTCGGCGACCAGATCATACATCTGTTCAGCCGACCATGGCAGTTCACGGGTTTCAGCGATATGCGGCAAGGGTGGGCGTCCTTTGCCTCAGGCCTTGGATGCTGCTTTGGCGAGTTGCGCTTCGCGCGCCGCCCGCATTTGCCGGAAATCGTCGCCTGCGTGATAGCTCGACCGGGTGAGCGGTGTGGCCGCAACCTGCAAAAAGCCCTTGGCACGCGCGATCGAGCCGTAAGCGTCGAATGCTTTTGGCGTGACGAATTCCATCACTTTGGCATGCTTCGGGGTGGGTTGCAGATATTGCCCCATCGTCAGAAAATCGATCTGCGCCGAACGCATGTCATCCATCACCTGATGCACTTCAAGCCGCTGTTCGCCCAAGCCCAGCATGATGCCCGATTTGGTGAAGATGTGCGGATTGTGGCGCTTGACCTGCTCCAACAAGCGCAACGAGGCGTAGTAGCGTGCGCCGGGCCGGATGGTCGGGTAAAGGCGCGGCACGGTTTCCAGATTGTGATTGTAAACGTCAGGCCCTGCATCGACGATGGCTTCGACCGCCGCTTCCATTTTGTTGCGGAAATCGGGCGTGAGAATTTCAATCGTCGTGTCGGGCGTCGTTTCACGCAGAGCCTTGATAACTTTAACGAAGTGGCCAGCGCCACCATCGGGCAGGTCATCACGGTCAACCGATGTGATCACGATATGGGTAAGGCCCAGCTTGGCTGCGGCTGTGGCCACGTTCATTGGTTCCAGCGGATCAACCGCCCGGGGCATGCCGGTCTTCACATTGCAGAATGCACAGGCGCGGGTGCACACATCACCCAGAATCATCACTGTGGCGTGCTTCTTGGTCCAGCACTCGCCAATGTTCGGGCAAGCAGCCTCTTCGCACACAGTATTGAGACCCAATTCGCGCATCAGATTGCGCGTTTCGCCATACCCTTTGCTGGTAGGGGCTTTAACGCGGATCCAGTCAGGCTTGCGTTGACGCTCCGGCTGAGTGGCCGGTGAGTTGGCTAAGTCGTTCATGACGATCAGATAGGCGCAACTGCATTCACTTGAAAGACCCAATCGATACGCCCATGAGTACAAACTATGGACCAGAACGCTTCACCAGAACTCGATCGGCTGATTGCCGGGTATCACCGCTTCCGTGAAAACGCATGGCATCCCAAGCTTGAGCGCTGGGCCGAACTGAATACCGGTCAAGAACCAACGACAATGATCATTGCCTGTTCGGATAGCAGGGTCGATCCGTCGCAGATTTTTGACGTCGACCCCGGAGAGATTTTTGTGGTGCGCAACGTGGCGGCAATGGTGCCACCGTTTGAAACAGCACCCGGACATCACGGGGTTTCCGCTGCACTGGAATTTGCGGTGCAAGTGCTGAAGGTCAAAGAAATTATCGTTATGGGCCATGGCCTGTGCGGTGGTTGCAAAGCAGCTTTGAACCAGAGCCTCAAGGGTACAGAGCCCGGTGAAGGCGGTTTCATCGCGGATTGGATCGCCCTGCTCGATGATGCTCGCGAACACGTTGTCCAGGCGCACGGTGCAACCGGCAGCAAAGCCGAACGCGAAATGGAACTGGCTGGCGTCCGCGCAAGCCTCGCCAATCTGCGCACATTCCCTTGCGTGCAAAGCAAGGAAGGGCGAGGCAAACTTCGTCTGCGCGGGGCCTACTTTGCGATCTCCGACGGTTTGCTGCATATTCTGGATGAAGCGACCGGCGAATTCACTTCGGTCGCATAAATCCATTTCCGGGAATCAAAAAGGGCGGCCCGCAAAGGCCGCCCTTTTCGTAACATAGTCGTTTGATTACGGACGTGCTTGCGTGGTGGCAAATGCCGACCACAGCCGTGCAAGCGATGCACGAGCGCCGCCAACCTGGGCAAAGGTTGCCTTGGCTTCCTCGAACTTGTCCTGATCAACCTGCGCAATGCCAAGGCGGGTCAGCGCGCGATCCTTGTCGATGTTGCCCTTTTCGAGAGCCATCTTGTACATTTCCTCAGCCTTGGCTGGTTCGTCGTACGAAAGGTAAGCATCGGCCATTGCCACTGCGCTACGCCCGTCTTTACCGGCACGTGCCTCACGGTCCAGCGCAGGCAAGGACGCCTTGTCCGCTGCAATACGGCCCTTGGATTGGGACAATGCATCGGCCACAAACGGATCGTTGGCGCGCAATACGCCTGCCTTCACCCCGGCTTCTGCAACCTTCAGCACTTCACCCGGGAAACGGCGAGGGTCAGCTGCTTCGATATATTCGATGTATTCCCGCTCGACATACTTGGGATCATTCTGGAAGCCGCCCGAACGCAGCAGCAACCGGCCAAGATCAAGCGATTCCTGATTGGTGAACGTGCCGAATTCGCGCACCAGCTGTGCAGCGCCCAGCCAGTTCAGAGCGTTTGGCTCGTTCTCGACCATCATCGTCGACCATTCGATGGCTTGTGGCCCAAGGCGGTTCTTGTACGCGATCACGTTGGCGCGCTTGAACCATGCTTCCGGCACAACCCCGCCAGCAGCCTTGCGCACTGCCAAGGCGTTGCGCAGTGCGTCAAGCGCCTGGGCATTCTGTCCCTGCTGCGAATAGCTGTCTGCCAGAAGTTCCGCTGCGGTATCATCCTTGTAATTTGCCTGCACGACTGCCGTCAGCGCTGCGATCGCTGCAGGGAAATCCTTGTTCGAATAGGCAAAGTTGCCAAGATAGAACTGATATTCGGTCACGTTCGCTTCTGGCACCATCCCGCTATCGAGCATGTTCTTCATGCCACGCTGGCGCATGCCGATATCATTCAGAACGCCACCGATGCTCACGCCCCAGCCACCGGCAGCCATGCGGTCCAGTGACGTCGAAATCTTGGCTTCAGCCGCAGCGAGCTCTGCCGCTGCGTTTGCCAGCAAAGCCTTCTGCGCTTCAGGCGTTGCGCCCTTTTTCTTGGCTTCATCAAGCGCGGTTACGGTCTTCTGGATCGGGCCAGCGGCTGCAACGAACTCCTTCGAGTACGCTGCTTTAACTTCCTTTGGCTTCTTTTCCGCAGCGAACGCTGCCGTAGCACCCACAGTCAGCGCGCCTGCGCCGATGCTGGTGGCGAGCACGAGGGCCATCGCCGTCTTGCCGATCAACCCAAAAGTAGCACGCATAAAAATCGTCTCCTGTTCGACCGGATGCAGCGACGGGGCGACCCTGCCTTACGCCGCAGCGCATCCTGTGTCCTCTCACCATTGGCTGTTCACGCTAGTGACGTGGAAATCTAGCCTTGGCAACGGGGTGAGCGCTACCCTTTTCTGTTTGAACGGTGATTGAATGACTCCTCACCCCGATATTCAGGCAATCCGTCGCAAGTGTGGAAAACCGGTGCCAAAACCGGGGCATCTTGCCTGTGTTGCTGGTCATCACCGGTCAATTGGCCTAGAGCTTTGACGCATCCTTGAAACAAAAATGAAAAAGCCACCACAGTGAGCGACGATACCACCATTATCGACCCCCCGATCCCTGCGCCAGAAGGTGAATTCCAGCGGATCGACATCGTCGATGAAATGAAGACCAGCTACCTCGATTACGCGATGAGCGTGATCGTCAGCCGCGCATTGCCTGATGTGCGCGATGGCTTGAAGCCGGTTCACCGTCGCATCTTGTGGACCAGCCACGAAAACGGCTTCGTCTCGACCAAGGCCTATCGCAAATCGGCGCGTATCGTCGGCGATACGATGGGTAAATATCACCCGCACGGCGATAGCGCGATTTACGACGCTTTGGCGCGTATGACGCAGGACTGGTCGATGCGCCTGCCGCTGCTCGATGGTCAGGGCAACTTCGGCTCGATGGACCCCGATCCACCGGCGTCGATGCGTTACACCGAAGTGCGCCTCGCCAAAGTCGCAGATTCGCTGCTGGCCGACATTGAAAAAGATACGGTCGATTTCACACCGAACTATGATGGCTCGGAACACGAACCACAGGTTCTGCCCGCGCGCTTTCCCAACCTGCTGGTCAATGGCGCTGGCGGCATCGCGGTCGGCATGGCCACCAACATTCCGCCGCACAACCTCGGCGAAGTGATCGACGGTTGCCTGGCCTATATGGACAACCCGTTGATCACGATCGACGAGCTTATCCAGATCATCCCGGCGCCCGATTTCCCGACGGCACCGCTCATCCTTGGCCTTTCGGGCGCGCGCAAGGCGTACCACGAAGGCCGTGGTTCGATCATCATGCGCGCGCGCCACAAGGTTGAGGAAACCCGTGGGGACCGCCGCGCCATCGTGCTCACATCGATTCCCTATCAGGTCGGCAAATCCGGTCTGGTCGAAAAGCTGGCCGAGGCTGCCAAGGACAAGCGCATCGAAGGCGTCTCGGACATTCGTGACGAATCGAGCCGTGAAGGCGTGCGCGTGGTCATCGAACTCAAGCGCGATGCCACACCCGAAGTCGTGCTCAACCAGATCTGGCGCAACACGCCCGCGCAATCGAGCTTCCCGGCCAATATGCTGGCGATCCGTGGTGGCCGTCCCGAGGTTCTGAACCTAAAGGACATCATCGAAACCTTCGTTCGTTTCCGCGAAGAAGTGATCACCCGCCGGACGAAGTTTGAGCTGAACAAGGCACGCGACCGCGCGCATATCTTGCTCGGGCTCGTCATTGCCGTCACCAACCTTGATGAAGTCGTGCGGATCATCCGTGGCTCGCCCAACCCTGCCGCCGCCCGCGAAACGCTGATCGCGCGCGAATGGCCGATGGGTGAAATCGCGCCCTATATCAAACTGGTTGAGGCTATCGAAGATATCGGCGTGGCCGATGCGGCCACCTATCGCCTGTCTGAAACCCAGGTTCGTGCCATTCTCGAACTGCGCCTGCATCGCCTTACCGCGCTTGGCCGCGATGATATCGGCGGAGAGCTTGAAGGTCTGGCGGTAGCGATCACCGAATACCTCTCGATCCTGGCTGACCGGGTGAAGCTCTACGGCGTGATGCGCGAGGAATTCCTCGAAGTGCGCCAGGCCTATGCCACGCCGCGCGTTTCCGAAATCATGCCCGCCGCTGATGGCATCGAAGACGAAGACCTTATCGAGCGCGAGGATATGGTCGTCACGATCACGCTTGATGGCTATATCAAGCGTACCCCGCTCTCCACCTTCCGCGCGCAGAACCGGGGCGGCAAAGGCCGTTCGGGTATGGCGACGAAGGAAGAAGATGCCGTCGCCACGATGTTCGTCACCAGCACCCACACACCGGTGCTGTTCTTCTCGACGGCGGGCAAAGTCTATCGCCTTAAAGTCTGGCGTTTGCCCGAAGGCGGACCAACCACGCGCGGCCGCCCGGTGGTCAACCTGCTCCCGGCGCTCGACAAGGACGAAACCATCGCCACCGTGCTGCCGCTGCCCGAAGACGAGGCGGAATGGGGCAAGCTGTCGGTCGTGTTCGCCACCGCCAAGGGCAACGTCCGCCGCAACTCGATGGATGCCTTCGCCAACATCCCGTCGAACGGCAAGTTCGCGATGAAGTTCGAAGCCGATGAAGATGGCACACCAAACGCTGATCGTTTGATCGGTGTGGCCTTGCTCGAAGCCAGCGATGATGTCCTGCTCGCCACCCGCGCAGGCAAGGCAATCCGCTTTGCCGGCGATGAAGTGCGCGAATTCACCAGTCGCACCTCCACCGGCGTACGCGGCATGACGCTCAAGGGCGATGACGAGGTGATCTCGCTCTCGATCCTCCACCGCGTTGGCGCAACGCCTGAAGAGCGTGAGGAATACTTGCGCTTCGCCCCGTGGAAGGGTGAAAAGGAAGGCGAGATGGCCGATCGGGAACGTTATGCCTTCATGGCCGAGCGTGAGCAGTTCATCCTCACCGTCTGCGCCAACGGCTATGGCAAGCTGTCCTCGGCGTTCGAATATCGCCGCACCGGTCGCGGTGGCCAAGGCATCACCAATATTGATAACATCGCCCGCAACGGACCAGTGGTCGCCAGCTTCCCGGCGGTTCAGGCCGATCAGCTCATGCTGGTGACCGATCAGGCCAAGCTGATCCGCCTGCCCTTGTCATCGTTGCGCGTGATCGGTCGTGGCTCGGCAGGTGTCCGGCTGTTCAGCGTGGCTGGCAGCGAACACGTGGTCAGCGCGGTCCGCCTCGCCGAAGACACCGAGGCAGGTGACGAGGTCGATAGCGAAGCTGGCATTCCTGAAACCGATGGCGGTGAGAACGCTCCAGAATGAGCGATCTTCCCGCCGTTGCCTACAAAGTCCTGACCGGCCCTCAAATGGCCGAACTGGAACAAGCAGGCCTTTTCAAAGGCGCGCCTATCGATCTGGCCGATGGCTATATCCACTTGTCGACCCTCGCCCAATTGACCGAGACGGTCGACAAGCACTTCGCGGGGCAAGGTGATCTACACGTCGTGACGGTCGATCTTGCAGCGCTGGGTAATGCCGTGAAGTGGGAGCCTTCGCGCGGCGGTCAATTGTTCCCGCACATCTATGCGGATTTACCGCTGACCGTGGTGTTGGCCTATGGTCCTTTGGAGCGTGATGCAGATGGCAATGTCTTGACGCCAGTGGCTGGTTGATCCGCCTCATCCTTCGTCATTATCGTCATTATCGTCATTCCCGCGAAGGCGGGAATCCAGCAGCAACGCTAGACTAGATTCCCGCCTTCGCGGGAATGACGAAGGGGTTAAGTAAGTCCAAACTCTCCCCGCGCCCGCAGCGTTGTGATAACGCCCGTGCAGATCAGGAACTGCCCAAAGTAATAAAGCGGCCAGATCAGCAAGTCCGGCACCGAACTACCCGCCAACGGCCCCATGCGCGCAAAAATCAGCAAGTCCGAAGCCACAAACATCATCGCACCCAGACCAACGCGATAACGCGGAAAATTGCTCAACCACGCTGAAGCAGCCATGCCGGCAAGGCTGAATGCATAAAACGCCACCTCTGGCGCATGCGTCAACTGCCACGAAATCAACGGTACACCGATCAGGGTCGCGACAGCGGCAGCCTTCTGGCTCCCGGCAGGATGTTCCCGGCGATGGCGCAGGTAGAGCGCAATCGCAGCCAGATGCCCCAGAAAGAACGCTGCCGCACCGGCTGTAAAGTATAGTTCCAGCAGCATATCGCCAAGAGCTCCAAGAGCCATGACAAGGGCGATCATGTGGGCATTTCGCGACGGGTGATGTGCCCATGCATACACCGCCAATAGCGCCACGCCCGCGCCTTTCCACGCGATCAGCCAAAGGCCCGGAACGTGGCCCTTGGCCGCCAGCCAATAGCTGACGCCCGCGACAAGACTTGCCACCAACCACGGACGTTTCTCGATCAGCGCGCGCTTTGGCACTTGGCCCCTTTCCTATGTTCGATAGGACGGTCTTGCCGCAACGCCGAAGCAATGCCAAGGGCAGAGCCATGACGCATCAAGTACATATCATCGGCGGCGGCATGGCCGGAAGCGAAGCGGCCTGGCAATTGGCGCGGCGTGGCATCCGCGTGCGGCTTTCGGAAATGCGGGGCGGCGGCGATACCACGGCGGCGCACAATAGTGATGGTCTGGCAGAACTGGTCTGCTCCAATTCCTTCCGCTCGGACGATCACGAAAAGAACGCGGTCGGCCTGCTCCACCACGAAATGCGCGGCTGCGACAGCCTGCTCATGGCCGCTGCCGAACAAGCCCGCGTTCCGGCAGGCTCTGCCTTGGCGGTGGACCGCGATGTGTTCTCCGCTGCGGTGGAAGAGGCGCTCACCGCCCAACCGACGCTAGAGATCGTGCGTGAGCGCATCGACGTGCTGCCCTCCGATGGCCTGACCATCGTTGCGACAGGGCCACTCACCGCCCCCGCCCTCGCCTCCAGCATCGGTGCAGCAACCGGAGCGGATAGCCTCGCGTTTTTCGATGCCATCGCGCCCATCGTCTATCGCGACTCGATCAATATGGACGTGGCGTGGATGGCCTCGCGCTGGGACAAGGGGGCCGAAGCCTCGCTTGCACTGGGCGGTGACGGGCGGGACTACATCAATTGCCCGATGACCAAGGACCAGTACCTGGCCTTCCGCGAAGAATTGCTGGCGGGTGAAAAGACCGAGTTCAAGGAGTGGGAGGCCAACACCCCCTATTTCGATGGCTGCATGCCGGTTGAAGTCATGGCTTCACGCGGCGTTGAAACGCTGCGCTTCGGCCCCATGAAGCCGGTCGGCCTCGACAATCCGCATTGGGCCACGCCGGAACACCCGAACGGTCGCTGGCCCTATGCAGTGGTCCAGTTGCGGCAGGACAACAAGCTTGGCACAATCTGGAACATGGTCGGCTTCCAGACCAAGCTGAAACATGCCGAACAAGTCCGCGTGTTCCGCACCATTCCGGGCCTCGAAAACGCCGAGTTTGCCCGGCTTGGCGGCTTGCACCGCAACACCTTCCTCAACTCCCCCACGCTGCTTGACCGGCAATTGCGCCTCAACTCGGCGCCACACATCCGCTTTGCCGGGCAGATCACCGGTTGCGAAGGCTACGTTGAAAGCGCCTCGGTCGGCATGCTGGCTGGCCTGATGACCGCTGTGCAAATCGCTGGCCGCGACTGGACACCACCGCCGCCCACAACCGCATTGGGCGCGCTGCTCTCGCACATCACCGGCGATGCCGTGGCCGAGACCTATCAGCCCATGAACGTCAACTTCGGGCTGTTTCCGCCTCTGCATGATGTGAAAAAGAAGTCGCGCAAAGAGGCTTATACCGAACGCGGCAAGGCCGACATGGCAGACTGGATCGCAACTCTTCCCTGAATGGGAAACTCTGCGCTATTTGCAGGAGCATTTTGGCTTAGGCTTAGGCTTGGGCCGCGTGGTGGCGAACTCCTCGCGGCTTAGCCACAAATCGGCGTTCCCGTCGGCGAACTTGAACTTGTCGACGGTGGCATGCGCCCACTCTTCAAAAGTCAGCAAGTTATTGCCGTCCTTGTCAAGTTTCCGAAAATCCTTGGCGCGCGCGGCCAGCATCTCATTGCGGGTAATGCGATTGTCGCGGTCTTTGTCGAGCATGTTGAAGCGCTTGGTTTCGCGCCCCACTTCGGTGGCTTCGGGCGGGGCGACTCCCATCAGGCCATCGACATCGGCCGAGGGCAAATCATCGGGCACCGCCTCCGATGCCTGTTCCACCGCCAACACGGGTGCTTCGCCAAACGCCGTCTCAGCACGCCCCTGCCACCAGAACACACCGGCTGCCACCAGCATGAGTGTCGCCAGTCCCCCCAGCAATCCGCGCACCATGCCCAATTCTCCTCGTTTGAGGAGTGAACCTAGCGCGTCAGCCCGACTTGCGGCACCGAGAGATCGCACCGCTTTGGCAGGATCTTATCGTCCCAACAGCCCGATCCGCAACAAGGCTGCAAAGCTTGCCAATGGGTTCGCCACTTCGCCCTGCGCCACACGCAATGCATGGGCACTCAGAACCGACAAAGGACGCATCTTGCGCGAGAGTTTGGGCAAAGAATGGTGACGCGCGACGGGCTGCAACAACCGCTCTGCCGTCGCGCGCACGGCCCTGGCGTCCTTTTCCCCGACAAGCCGGCCTAGCGCCTCAAAAGCTGCAATAGTCGCTTCCGCCAGAGCAGCGCCACCATCCTCGCCAACAACTTTGGCCTCCCAACCGTCAACCAATCCGATCAGCGCTGGCGCTTCGACGCTCCATCCCGCCATGCGTGCAAGCAACGGTTCGCCCTTGGGCCAGCGCTCTGGAGGCTCTGCCAAACGATCACGCCACCATGCCAGACGCAATTGGATCATCAGCGGATCCCGTCCCGGTCTGGCTGCATCCTCAAGCCGATGTTGCAGCAAAAGCAGTGTTTCCCAAGCAACCCGCGCCTGGCGATCAGCGTAAACCAACGCGAGTCGTTCAACCGGATCCAGAACATCGGGCGTGTGTGGCGCTGGGGCAGACATGAACAGACAACCTTGGGAATGAGGGGGAAAGGCGAAGGCATTCCGCAAAAAAAACGGCTCCTAACCGAAAAGGCTGGATTGTAAACCACTCAGATCACGTCATTTTTCAAATATAGACTAAGACTGACCTTTCTTTCACGCCAACATAGAAGGAAACGCTAAGCATCTGGATTCTATGATTAAACAAAAAATCGAGTAATCCGAATAAAAGCAAGCAAAAGCTGATTTGCATCGGAAATGTTAATTCAGACAGTGCCGGTAACGCTCATCTTCTTGCCTATTTTTACTGGATGTTAACCAAAGACCTTATCCAATGCATTACGCGTTTGCCGTTATTGCAGTCCAATGCACAACAACCTCATATCCCGGCTCGTCAGCAAGCGTAAGACACCTGCGATATTGCGCAAGGTGCAACGCACGTTCAAATCGCTGCGCAGCGATACCAGCGGCAATGCCTTGATGATCATGGCATTTGCGGTGGTGCCGCTATTTGCGCTGGTTGGATCAGGCCTGGATATGGGGCGCGCCTACGCGGTGCAATCCCGCCTGCAGCAAGCATGCGACTCCGGGACACTGGCTGCGCGCAAGGAACTGGCTGTAACGCCCAACTTCTCTGTGGCGACACACGGGCCTGCCATCACCACGAAGGCCAACCGGTTCTTCAATGTGAACTTCCCCGATAGATTGTATAACGCCACCAGTCGCAGCTTCCAGATCGCGATCGAAAGTGATTCCTCCATCAGTGGAGTGGCAACGGCGGTTGTTCCCACCGATGTGATGAAGATGTTTGGCAAGCAAACCATCAGCCTGCGTGCAACGTGCAAGGCCGAGTTGAGCGTGCCAAACACCGATATCATGCTGGCATTGGACGTTACTGGATCGATGTTAAGCTCTAATCCTGGCGATAGTGGCAACCGGCTCAGCGTCATGAAAACTGTTGTGAAGAATTTCTACACAACAATGGAAACCGCCAAGTCGTCCTCAAGCCGCATTCGGTATGGATTTGTACCCTATTCAACCAACGTCAATGTTGGAGGGATTCTCAAAAACAACTGGGTTGTTAATCAGTGGTCCTACCCATCACGCGTCTGGACTGAGACGCAAGGGCCGGTTCAGGAGACGACCGAATATGGCAACGTCACATACGTTTCCGGCACTGGAACTACCACAACGGGAGGTAGTGTACCGGCCATTTGGTATTCAGGGCAATCGGGTGGAGGTGGCCCGGTGGCGGAAGGCGGAACATCATCATCAAGTTCGGGTGGTGGCTGGGGCTATTGGTATTGCCCCGGTGCGCCATGGCTCAGCCCTTCTGAAAGCTGGTCCGAGCGAGAAATATCCCGCACTCCGGTAACCAATCCGAATGGTTTTCGCGTAGTGACTGAGGTCACCCGGACACGAAACGGACGTTATCAGTGGTACAATTTGTCTGGCAACACTTGCCAGTTGCAAATTTGGACCGCAACTAACTACGTTGATCGGTACAATGTCACTAAATATCCCATAACCACCACAACAGCCAATTGGGTTTACAAAGACGTCTCAATAGCGACCAACAACTGGAAAGGACAAACCGCTGGCTGCATGGAAGAGCGTTCGACGTATGAAATAACGGATTACAGCAACGTCGACCTGAGCCGTGCAAAAGATCTTGATATCGATCTTGTTCCAACGAATGATCCCAGCACGCAATGGCGTCCGATGTATTCGAGCATGGTCTATGGTCGCGCGAAGGATGTGAACAACAATGGCTATTGGTCTGTAGCCGAAGTCGCAACCCACGCAGATTTTCTGCATCCGGCAAGCATAGGTTTTGCACCATGCCCGACCGCTGCTGAAAAGCTTCAAACGTGGAACGCAAACCAGTTCAATCGTTATGTCGACGGGCTGACCGCAGCGGGCAACACCTATCATGATATCGGCATGCTCTGGGCAGCACGGCTGCTATCGCCGACCGGGTTGTTTGCTTCGGAAAATGCGGATGCTTCGGCCAGCAGGCCAACCAGCCGCCACCTGATCTTCATGACGGACGGCCAGACTGAACCCTTTGACATCAGCTATGGTGCCTATGGTGTTGAGCCGCTTTCCCAACGGCGTTGGAGGCCAACATCGGCACTGACACTGACACAAACCGTGGAAAAGCGTTTCGCTTTTGCCTGTGAAGAAGCGAAGAAAAAGCGGATCACGGTGTGGCTGATTGCATTTGGCACCACGATTAACCCGATCATGTCCCAATGCGCAGGCCCTGGCCGTTCGTTCAGCGCCTCAAACGCGGGCGAACTCCAAACCGCGTTCCTCACGATTTCCAAGTCAATCGGCTCGCTGAGGCTCTCGGAATGAAACAGGCTTATCTTTTGCGCCGTGTTGTGCGGCAAACAGATGGCGCTGCCGCTGTCGAGTTTGCCCTCATCGCACCAATGCTGATCATGGTCATCATGGGCATGTTTGATGTCGGCTTTTCGATTTATGCAAATGCCACCTTGCAGGGCGCTGTGCAGCAGGCTGCACGCAAGTCCACCGTGGAAGGAGGGCAAACCAACTGGAGCTTGATGGACAACGCGGTTCGCAAGCAGGTCCGCATGGTGGTGCCCAATGCCACGGTCACTTTCACCCGTAAATCTTATGCCAACTTTACAAAGGTAGGCCTGCCCGAGGACTTTACGGATGTAAACAGGAACGGCCGTTGTGATGCTGGCGAACCGTTCGAGGATGCCAATGGCAGTGGTTTCTGGGATCAGGATCGGGGCGCAAATGGTCTGGGCGGCGCACGCGATGCGGTGCTTTATACTGTTACCGTCACCTACAAACGTCCCTTCCCCATGGCCACGTTAGCCGGACTGCCACGAAACATTACGCAAGTGGGCAAAACCGTGCTCCGCAACCAGCCTTACGATTCACAACGAAGCCTTGCCAAACCAGGAACATGCGCATGAAAACGCGGTTTTCAAAGATCGCTCGCAAACTCAGCCATTTGCGCAGCAGTGTGTCAGGAACAGCAGCGATGGAATTCGCGCTGGGCCTGCCCATGCTGATGGGCCTTGGCATGTGGGGTGGCGAACTGGGCAACATTGCCATGGTGAACATGCAAATCAGCCAGTTGGCCATGCAGATTGCCGACAACGGATCGCGGATTGGTGATACGTCGATGCTCGAAGATCTGAAGATCTACGAAAGTGATATCAACGATCTGCTTGAAGGAGCAAACGTCCAGGCCAACAGCCTTGATATCATGCGCCACGGACGGATCACGATCAGCAGCCTCCAGGTTGTTCCGGGAACCACCAACAAGCAATACATCCTGTGGCAACGCTGCAAGGGCAGTAAAGCCGTTCCATCACGATACGGCCCGGCCGGCACCGGGCAATCCACGACGCTGGCCGGGCTTGGTCCTGCGGGGGCTGAAATCACGGCAAGCGCAGGTGATGCGGTTATCTTTGTTGAAATTGAATACGATTACCAGCCGCTCATCTGGGCAAAGTTTGCCCCTACCAAAGCCATTCGTGCGGTAGCCGCATTCAATGTGCGTGACGACCGCGATATCACCCAGATTTACCAACGCAATCCCAGCATGCCGGATCCGGTTTCCACCTGCACGGTCGTGGCAACACCGACGCCAACGCCAACCCCGACACCGACGCCAACCGCAACCCCGACACCGACGCCGACACCCACTCCAACGGCAACGCCCAGACCGACACCGACACCGACACCAACGGCCACACCAACAACACCGCCCGTAAAACCACCGTCGCGCCCAAGGCCCGCTCCAACGCGCAGCCCGATCATCTGATTGCATTCGAATACAAGACAAAAGGGGGTGCGCAACCGATTGCGCGCCCCCATTCTGATACCGAAACTTCCGGCTTCACTCAGCGATAGCAAACCTTGCGCACGGCCTCTGCCACGCGCTTGGCATCAATCAACGCAGCCTTTTCAAGGTTCGCGGCATAGGGCAGCGGAACGTCCTCGTTGCATACGCGCAAGACCGGTGCATCAAGGTGGTCAAAGCCTTCCTCCATGCAAATCGCCATGATTTCAGACGCGATTGAACACACCGGGAAGCCTTCTTCGGCAACGACAAGGCGGTTTGTCTTGGCCAACGAAGCCAGTACAGTTTCCTTGTCGAGCGGACGAAGTGTGCGCAGATCGATCACTTCGGCGTCAATACCTTCTTCGGCCAAAGTTGCCGCCGCTTCAAGCGCCAGCCCTACGCCAATCGAGTACGACACGATCGTGACATCCTTGCCTTCACGCACGATCCGCGCCTTGCCGATGGGCAACACGAAGTCATCCATCTGCGGCACATCGAAAGTCCGGCCATAGACCAGCTCGTTTTCGAGGAACACCACAGGGTCTTCGCTGCGGATCGCTGCCTTGAGCAATCCCTTGGCATCGGCTGCATCATACGGCGCAATTACGATCAGACCCGGCACATTGGCGTACCACGGCCCAAAGTTCTGCGAATGCTGCGCACCCACGCGGCTGGCAGCCCCGTTTGGTCCCCGAAACACGATAGGGCAGCGCATCTGGCCGCCCGACATGTAGTTGGTCTTGGCCGCCGAATTGATGATGTGGTCAATTGCCTGCATGGCAAAGTTGAACGTCATGAACTCGATGACCGGGCGCAATCCGCCCATCGCCGCACCCGTACCGATCCCGGCAAAGCCATATTCGGTAATCGGGGTATCGATCACCCGGCGGGGGCCAAACTCGTCAAGCAGGCCTTGCGTCACCTTGTACGCGCCCTGGTACTCGGCGACTTCCTCACCCATCACGAAGATACGGTCATCCGAGCGCATTTCTTCGGCCATGGCATCACGCAAAGCCTCGCGCACGGTGGTGCCGACCATTGCCGTACCAGCGGGCACTTCAGGATCAGCCGCAGACACCGGGGCAGATGCCACTGCCGTCTTTGCAGGTGCTTGCGCAACCGGCTCTGCGGCCTGCGCAACGGGAGCCGGTGCAGCAACTGGCGCCGGTGCCGGTGCCGCAATCTCATCATCGCCCTGCAATGTTGCGATAACGGTTCCGACTTTCACGCCCTCGGTACCCTCGGCGATCAGAATGCCGGAAACGACACCCTCATCAACGGCCTCAAACTCCATCGTCGCCTTGTCGGTTTCGATCTCGGCAATGATGTCGCCCGATTTTACCGTATCACCGGCCTTGACCAGCCACTTGGCCAGCGTGCCCTCTTCCATTGTGGGCGAGAGCGCTGGCATTTTCAGTTCAATTGCCATCTCAATACTTCCCCACCAGCACGTCGGTATAAAGCTCGGCCATATCCGGCTCGGGCGATGTTTCGGCGAAATCTGCCGCTTCGGCGACAGTCTGGCGAATACGCTTGTCGATTTCCTTGATCTTCTCTTCGGTCACGCCGCGCTTCAGCAATTCAGCCTTGGCCGCCTCGATGGGATCGTGATTGTCGCGCATGTCCTGCACTTCCTCACGGCTGCGATACTTGGCCGGGTCAGACATGGAATGCCCGCGATAGCGATAGGTCTTGAGTTCCATCAACACCGGACCATTGCCGCCCCGCACATATTCCAAGGCCACTTCCGCGGCCTGGCGCACTTCGAGCACGTCCATTCCGTTCACGTCCATCCCGGGAATACGGAACGCGGTGCCACGACGATAGAAATGCGTCTCTGCCGAGCCGCGCTTCACCGCAGTGCCCATGGCATAACCGTTATTCTCGACCACAAAAATGATCGGCAACTTCCACAGCGCGGCCATGTTGAAGGTTTCATAGACTTGGCCCTGATTAGCTGCACCATCACCGAAATAGGCCATGCAAACGCCGCCATCACCGCGATACTTGTGCGCGAAACCGAGCCCTGCCCCGAGCGACACTTGCGCGCCAACGATGCCATGCCCGCCAAAGAACTTATGCTCAGTGCTGAACATGTGCATCGAACCACCCTTGCCGCGGGAAATGCCCGCGCCACGGCCGGTCAATTCCGCCATGATAACCTTGGGATCGATGCCATAGGCCAGCATATGGCCGTGATCGCGATAGCCGGTAATGACGCTGTCGTGGCCTTCTTGCAGCGCCGATTGCAAACCGACCGCGACTGCTTCCTGCCCGATGTACAAGTGGCAGAAACCACCGATCAGGCCGAGGCCATATAGCTGACCCGCCTTTTCCTCGAACCGCCGAATCAGCACCATCTGCTCGTAGAACTTCATCA
>CAZSTP010000017.1:0-14941 GCA_964609325.1 uncultured Novosphingobium sp.
AGCACCAGATTCCTAATCTGGGGGCCATGGGTTCGAATCCCGTCGGGTGCACCAAAATCTGGCCGGAAGTAAAGTGATTGGCACCGTGGTGCTTGCTTTTGGGACGGTCTGGTTCCGCGCGACGAGGTGTTGGCAACCTGGCCAGCTTAAGCCATTCAGCGGCTTTCGTTGAGATCGCTGGTTGCTGCGCAAACCTGCCGGGCTCCTTGATGTAGGTGCAGGGCCAGGGTGATGCGCATGACAACAGGCCTGAGGATCTATCGCTGCAAGCCAAGCGCCGAGCGGGCTACGATGCTTTTCTGGACTTCGCTGGCGCCTCCAAAGATCGTTGCTGCGCGCACATTGAGATGGCGTGCGACGATGGTTTCCCGGTGCTGCGGGTGAGAAGCTGGCGCCCCTTGATAAAGTTGCGCGCGATAATCACGGATGGAAGCCGGACCCAGTGCTTCCACAGACATTTCTGCAAGGCGTTGCAGCATTGTGCTGACTTTCAGCTTTTGAACAGACGCGCTGGCCATTCCGGCGGCTCCGGATAGTCCGCCACCAAGCAAGGTGCGCAGTTCGGTAGCCTCTATCGCCGCAATCTCGATCTCCAGTGCGGCCAGTTTGCGTTGGAAAAACGCGTTTTCGATGAGAGGCAGGCTCTGTTCGTCACATTCAGAAGCGAGGATTGTGCGCGTGCGATGCAATGCACTTTTCAGCGCCGCTGCAGCCGAGGTACCGCCTCGTTCGTGCATCAATAGGAACTTTGCGACGTCCCAGCCTTGATTCTCACCGGCAATACGGTGGGAAACCGGAATACGGACATTGTCAAAGAAGACCTCGTTCACCTCATGCTCGCCCGACATCGACAGGATGGGGCGCACCGTAATTCCTGGTGCATCCATGGGCGCAAGCAGAAAGGTAATTCCAGCCTGTGGACGGCCTTCAGCAGATGTGCGGACCAGCAGGAAAATCCAGTTTGCGGCGTGTGCGTGCGTTGTCCAGATCTTCGACCCGTTGACGACATAATCATCGCCATCGCGGACTGCGCTGCAACGCAAAGCAGACAAATCGGAACCGGCGCCGGGTTCTGAAAATCCCTGGCACCAGTAGTGTTCCATCGACGGGATGCGAGGGAGGAAGAATTCCTGCTGCTCTGTCGTGCCAAATTGCATCAACACAGGGCCGCACATCAATAGTCCCATGCCGGCAACGACAGGAGTACCGGCGGTGGCACACTCGATTGAAAAGATATAACGCTGGACCGGCGTAAATTCTGCGCCGCCCCAGCGCTTTGGCCAAGTGGGGGCGCCCCAGCCGCGTGCGTAGAGCAGGCGCTGCCAGGCAAGGCCCAGTTCGGGATGGGCGAAGATACCCGCCTGACGCGCGGCTGCCGCCTGCAAATCTGGCGTGAAAGCTTCGCGGATGAAGCTGCGCACATCTTCGCGGAAGGCCTGATCTTCGCGCGACAATTCGAGTTCTGCGGATATCACAACGGTTTCCTGTGTTTCAACGACGTACGGGGTCTTGCCCGTCCCACAGGGCGGCTGCGGCCTGCATGGCCGCAAATCCGCCAAGACGATCCGGGGCGAGACAGAGGTATTCGATCATCGTGCCTGGGCCGCCGCCCATGTCGACGTAAATTGCCTCACCGGCATTGGCGGGCATCCACACCTCTTGCACGATAACACCGCCTTTGCTGGTGACCATGGCGCGGGTGCTGGCCAGATCCTGCACCAAAACGCATATGTGTTGCACCCCTTGCAACCCGCTTCGTTTCCAGTCCGCATAGATTGAGGGGGCGTCGTTGTGCTGGCGGATCAGTTCGATCTGCATTTCGCCCCAGTAAGCCAGTGCCATATCGAAGTCTGGAGAGGTTTTTTCTCCGCGATACAGAACTTTATCGAGGACGACATGTTCCCGCAGAAAGAACGGGCCGACGCCCATCGTTTCGGTCCAAAACCGCAGTGCGGCTTCGAAATCGGCAGGCACATAGGCAAGTTGCATGACCGTGCCGAGGGCTGCCAGGCTATCATTGATCGGCTCTATCTCCATAAAAATGATGCATGCAATACTTTTTGCCTGTTGCCAATAGGCTCTATTGGTGCAAATTGCATTTATTGCTGCAAGCCAGCCCGCTTTTTTGAGCATTGAGGGTTTTGTGATCGAAGAAACCAACCCGGCGGGCAACCCGCTGGTCTATTCCAGTCCGCTGATCCAGGAGCGCCGCCGCCGGATCCTGAAAGAGACGCGCAAGCTGATCGCGGAGAAGGGTTTGGCCAATTTCAGTGTGCGCGAGCTGTGTAAGCAGGCCGATATTGCCCAGCGCACGCTTTACAACCATTTCTCGTCAAAAGAGCGTGCTGCGGCGCTGGCAATCAAGGAGGCCTTCGACGAGATCCGCTATCACGTCCACTTCAAGACTTCGGCGACCACGATCGAGGGCATGATTGACCGTGCCATTGCGATCAACAGCCGCAATCTGCGCGCGAAGAATTATGCGCTGGCGGTGGTCACGATCTATTTCTCGCCAACATCGACCGACGATGTGTGGGAAGTGCTGCAAAAGATGGGCACCAACGGCATTACCGAACTGTTGGAAAGCCTTGCCGCCAATGGCGAGATCGAGGAGTGGGCCGACATTGAAGAAGTGGCGCTGACGTTTTCCAACACCAGCTTTGCGATCATCAACGAATGGTGCCTTGGCCGGTTGAGCGATGAGAATTATCTGCGCCGCGTGGTGGATTCGCTGCTGTTTCTGCTGTGCGGTGTGTGCCGGGGCGAAGCGCGCGAAACCGCGCAACGCCATTTGAGCGAGATCCGCAAGACCGGTAAGTTGCCGAGCTTCCCGATGCCGTCGTTCCGGTTCAGCCGTCAGGCGGCAGGCTGATTCAGCCGCCGATTGTGCGGTCAGATGGCCAGAACGGTGCGCGCAATTGCCGCTTGTTGACTTTGCCCATCGGGTTGCGACCGATATCTTCGACGATATCGATGCTGCGCGGGCATTTGTAACCGGCAAGATGGCTGCGGCAATGCGCGAGCAGGGCGGTAGCATCGGGGGCTTGCCCTGCTTTGGGCACGACCAGCGCCTTGACCGATTCACCCATTTCCGTGTCGGGTACGCCGATCACCGCGCTATCGGCAACGTCGGGGTGAAGGGCGAGTGCGGCTTCGATCTCTGCCGGATAGATGTTCACGCCGCCGCTGACGATCATATCGGATTCGCGGTCGGTGATGAAGATATAACCTTCGCTATCGACGTGGCCGATATCGCCCAGCGTGAATACGCCGGGCGCGATATGGGCGGCTTGGGTCTTTTCCGGCGCGTTGTGATAGATGATCCCGCGACCCGATACGTCGCGGAAGAACAGACGTCCGGTTTGCCCGGTTTCCAGCCTGTTGCCTGCGTCATCGAGCACCAGCACCTCGAACCCCGGCTGAACCTTGCCGACCGAGCCGGGGCGGGCGAGCCATTCCGGTGAGGTGATCATCGCCATTGATCCGACTTCGGTGGCGCCATAGCTTTCGGTGAAAACCGGGCCGAACCAATCGATCATCGCGCGTTTGACATCGGGAGGGCAGGCGGCCCCTGTGTGGCTGACCGCGCGCAAGCTGCTGATATCATGCGCGGCACGGACAGCTTCGGGCAAGGCGAGCAGGCGCTGGAAGTGGGTGGGCACCATGGTGATAGTGGAAACGCGGCGCTCTTCGATCAGACGCAGCATATCGGCCGCGTCAAAGCGTTCGGCCACGAGCAGCGGCTTGCCGCCGATCAGGTGGCGGACGGAGTTGAGCGGACCGGTGTGGTACATCGGGCCAACGATCAGAGAAGGCCCTGCCGGAAGTGCTTCGACAACGGCGCGGTAGGCGGCGAAAAGCGCCTCCACGCTGGCCACTTGCGGGAACATCGAGGGTGGCGTTTCGGTGCCTTTTGGGCGTCCTGTGGTGCCCGATGTATAGTGCAGATAGGGCCGTGGTGGCAGGTTGAGCGGTTCGGCGGAGGGTGCGTCGGCCAGCCAATCGTCCCATGCAACGAGGCCGGGCAGGGCAGGGCAGCGCCATCCCACCACCAACGGCGGCGCGGCCAATTGTGCGACGGCGATCAGCGCCACTTCGGCGTTTTCCGGTCCGACTAGCAGCACGCCGATATCTGCGTCTTCCAGGATATAGGTGCACTCGCTCACCGTCAGATGAAAGTTGACGGGTACAGGCGACGTGGCCGCGCGCAGGCCCGCGACATAGGCGAGCGCGGGCTCGATGGCGTTGCGGGCGAAGACGCCAAGCCGTTTGCCCGCTGGCATATCGCGGCGGATCGCGGCGGCGGCGCGCGCCGTCAGGCTTTCCACTTCGGCCCAGCCGAGGGACTGGCGTCCGTCACCAAGGGCAACGGCTTCCCCGCGATGGGCGGCAGATGGTGTGATGAGCGGCATCATGTCCTCGACGTGTTCAGGGAAATCAGAATTGCGCAATGATGGTGCGCAGGCCATCGCCGAGCTGTTCGGGAAAGGCGGGCGTGCGCTTTTCGCGGAAAGCGGCCACGCCCTCTGCCACATCGGGCGAGACGCGGCGCAAGGCGATCATGCGGCTTTCGAGCAGGTGGCTTTCCATAGGGTCCGAAGCGGCTTGTCCGGCCTGCATCATCCGGCGGGTGAGCGCGACCGAAGCCGGCGCGGTGGTCCGGACGATTTCGCCGGCACGCTGGCGGGCATAGGCCATGGCCTCTTCAAGCGGCAGCACCATTTTGACAAGGCCTGCCCTGTGCGCTTCGTCTGCCGGAACGGTCGCGCCCCACAAGGCCCATTCCGTGGCCAGAACAGGGCCGACGAGGCGTGGCAGCAGCCATGAGGCGCAGCCTTCGGGAACGAGGCCGATGCGGGTGTAAGGGAAGATAAAGCGGGCGTTCGGCACCGCGATGCGCATGTCCATCGCCAGTAGCATTGTGGCACCAGCGCCTGCCGCCGCGCCGTTAATCACGCCGATCACGGGTTTGAGACAGGCACGGATGCGCAGCGCTACCTTGCCGCCACGATCGCGGAAGTCCTGGCCTTGCCCGCCGCCCGCACCAAAGCCCTCGTCCAGATCCGCGCCCGAACAGAACACACGCCCGGCAGCGGTGACGATGACGGCACGCACGCCATCATCGGCATCGATCCGGTCAAACGCGGCCAGCAATTCGTGCATCATCGCCGAGTTGAAGGCGTTCAGGTGATCGGGCCGGTCGAGCGTGATTGTGGCTACGCCGTCTGTCACATCATAGCGCAGGGTGGTGGTTTGATCGCTACTCATGCGCCGCTGCGTCCGGAAGCGATCATGGCATCAATGTGGGCGTGGAGGTGGCGCAGGCGCATTTCGGTATAGGCGGTGAATTGCACCACGCCGCTGGCCGAGGCGTGGAGGCCTTGCTGGACGTGGGGCAGGTTGGCCATGTCCTGATCGAGCACTTTGGCTAGACCGGCTGACATGCCCGAACGTTCTGCGGCTTGCCCGAAGCTTTCATCAATGGGCACATCGACGCGCTGCGCGGGCTTGGGCCGTCCCGACGGGGGCACGCGGCGAAGCATGTAGACGTCCATGATCGAGGTGGCAGGGTCCATGCCATTGGGCCGCCACACATAATTGAGCGATGGCATCGCCCCGCCCCAAAAGCTCATGTGCGGGAATACGTTATAGAGCAGCGCATCGACCATTTCGGCATCGGAGAACGCGCCGTAGTCCTGCCCGTCTTCGGCCTGAAGGATGCCGCGCATGACTTGCGAGACATGCTGGCGGGCGGTGGTGCCTTCGGGGATGGCAAGCGCCGCCTCGCCCACCGCGCCCTTCAGCCGCGAGCCGACGCCGAGCATGGTGGTGACGATTTCTTCCTCGGTATAGTGCCGCCCGGCCAGCGGGCTGGAGATCAGTTGGGCGGAGAACTGGCGGGTCACCAGATCGGAAATCGCATCGTACTGCGAGTTGACGTCGGTCATATAAGGCAGGATTTGCGGGTGCGTGGTGGGGGCGTGGTGGCTTTCCATGAAAGCTTCGGCGGTGAGCTTCCAGTTGGCTGCGACCGTTTTGCGCACATGGACCGCGATGTAGCGCTCTTCGGGCTGCCATGGTGCGAAGTGATCCGCCATCGGCCCCAGCACCGATTGCAGGCCGGGTGCGGCAGGATCGCAATTGATGAATACCCAGCCGCCCCATGTCTCCACGCGGGCTTCGGGCAGCGGCGGGGTGCCGTCTTGCCATTGCGGAAAATCGAAGGCGATCGGATTGGCGTGGGCCGACCCGTCATTGCGCCAGGCAAGACCGTGATAGGGGCAGGTGAAGCGTGCCTTGCAGCCGCCTTCTGTCACCAGACGCCGTCCGCGATGCAGGCACGAGTTGTGCAGCGCCTTGATGCTGCCATCGGCTTGGCGCGAGATGATCAGCGACATGCCGACGTTTTCGTAGAGCACGAAATCGGCGGTTTCAGGTATCTCCTCCTCGCGGCAGGCGACCTGCCAGATGCGCGGCCAGAGGTACTTCACCTCATCGGCAAAATAGGCTGGATCGAGGTAATTGCTGATAGGGATCGTGCCGTTGGCGATGTGCGGTGTTGCGTGTTCGCGCAACGAGGCCGGGACGGTGCGCGAATCCTGATCGAGGATTTCGTCATAGCTGATCGCGGGGTGACGATCGGCACGGGGCCTGCTGGTGGGCGTATAGGTGTTCATGGCTGACCTTCCAGAATGACCACTGCGGATATGCCGGGTGCGCCGTAGACCTGGCTGTAGCCGATGCGCGCGCCGGGAACCTGCCGCGCGCCAGCGCGACCGCGCAATTGCTGCACGTTTTCATAGATCTGGCGCAGGCCCGATGCGCCAATCGGTTCACCACAGGCAAGGCAGCCGCCATCGGTGTTGACGGGCAGGGTGCCATCGGGCGCGGTGCGGCCTTCGGCCAGCCACGCCACCTGATCGCCATCCTTGCAAAAGCCGTTTTCGGCCATGTGCATGATTTCCGCGCCGCAATCGGTATCCTGCAACTGCGCCAGATCGACGTCCTCTGGCCCAAGCCCTGCCATTTCATAAGCAGCGCGCGATGCCAGCACGGTGGGCGGCGGGTCTTGCGCCACTTGCAGCGAGGGGGAGAACACTTCGAACGAACCGGGCAGGCGCGTGCGCACGGCGGCACCGCGCAGTTTGGGGCCGGACAAGCCCAGTTCGCGCATCTTGCGGTCCGAGGCGACGATCACCGCCACAGCCCCTTCGGATGGCGCGCAAAACATGAATTTGGTCAGCGGATCGGAGACCATGTCCGAGCCGAGGATCGCCTCCAGTGCGATTTCCTCGCGCCGCCATGCATGGTCGGTCAGCACGCCGTTGCGGAAGGCTTTTTGCGCGACCCGCCCCAGTGTTGCGGGATCAATCCCGTGCAGCGCCATATAGCGCTGTATCTTGAGGCCGAAGAACTGCGTGGTGAGCATCAGCCCGGTTTTGCCGTACCATTCGGGCAGGCCCCAGCGGGCGGGATCGGGGTTGAACGAGCCGCGCGCGTGCTTGTCAAAACCCACCACGATACCAAGATCGAATTCGCCCGACTTGATCGCCCAATAGGCCGAGAGCAGGGCAGAGCCGCCGGTGGCGCAGCCATTGGCGACATTGATGAATTGTGCGCCGGTAAGGCCGAGGCGCGGCATCACCGCATCGGCATTGCCGCCATCGCGCGATCCGCCAAAGCCGAACTGCATGGCCGACCAATCGAGCCCGGCATCGCCAAGCGCGCTGCGGCAGGCAGCAACGCCTTGATCCAGCGCGGACATGCCTTCGCTGCGCCCGAAGCGGTGAATCCCTGCGCCCACGATATGAACCGAGGTCATGCCACATGCTCCATTGGCGTGAAGGCATAAGTTTCGACCGGCTGGCCTTGGGCGTCTTGGGTATAGGCCACCCGCACGACTTGCATGGGCTGCCCGATGGTCAATGGTGGTGGCGGGGTTTGCGCGATGCGGCCTTCGACGATCAGCATATCGCCCAGCTGGACATAGGCCACGGCATAAGGCTGGTAGTCCTCGCCCGAGGGGCCGTCGTAGGGCTGCTTCGGGGCAAAGCGCTGCACGGTCCAGCTCCACAACGTGCCGTTGGACGGAAGCAGTACCGGATCGTGATGGGCTGCCTCTGCCCCATCCGGAAGCGGAAAGGCGAGGGCACCATCGCTATGCCGACGCCCCGCGATCAGGCGGACTTCGCCATCAACGATGCGATAGAGATCGGCAACAGGGCGTCGTTCCAACATCAGCCGTTCACCCATTTGCCAAGTGGACCACGGCACCGATGATCGAGCCGAGGATGAAGATGTAGATCGTGGGCATTGTCACATAGAGGCCGGGCCTGCGTGCCTGTGCCGAGCGGGTATAGCCGATCATGTAGAACAGGCGGCCCACCGGCCAGATCGCGCCCAGCAGCGCGGCCCAGAACGGCGAGACGAGCAAGGCAAAAGTCCACATCGAAGGCAGGAACATGACCAGATGTTCAACCGTGTTCATGTGCGCCCGCACGCGCCGCACATAGTCTTCGGGGCCATCGTGTGACGGGGCAGGGATGCGGTATTTGATCCGGCCAAGCCCAGCGTTCAGCAGCGTCAGATAATAGACAAACACGCTGACCGCGCTGACCAGCGCCACCCACAGCAGTTCCTTGGGAAGCAGCATCGATCAGCCTCCCGATGGCCGGTAGGCATCGTCAGACCAGTCCTGACGGCTTGCCCAATCGACAAGGCGTTCGGGTTCGAAGCCGGGCAGGCGCGAGCGCTGGTATGCGACATCGACTTCGAACGGGCGGGTGGGGGAATCGTTGTTGTAGACGTAGAACGCCTCGATATCCCTGGCGAACTGCGCGCGCCGCTCCTCAGGCATGGCATCGCCAAAGGCGGCGGCAATATCGCGCCCGAATTCGGCAGGTGAGGAATACTGGAAGCGGATTTCGCGGCCCAAGGCTTGGGTCAGGGCAGCGGCGACGTCTGGTCCTTGCAGGGCTTCAGGGCCGCCGATGTTCATCCAGCTGCCTTCGAAATCGGGGCGATCGAGCGAGGCGATCATGATCCGCGCAACATCATCAAGGCTGATCCAGTTGGCGCGCAAATTTGGCCCGTGCGGGTAGATGAAGACGCCTTCTTGCAGCAGGCGCGGGCGGACCCAGTTGGTCAGCAGATTGTCCATGAACAAGACGCTGCCAAAGACCGTGGCCGGAACGCCCGTGCGCCATAGCCGGTTGATCGCCTCGGTGTTCCAGCCATAAGTGAACGGATCGCCCGGACGGTCTGGAATCCAGCTTGAGGTGCTCCACACCAGACGCTTGATGCCCACAGCCTTGCCCGCATTGCCAACCGCCTCGGCAAGGTCTGCTCGCTGGGCGCGAGCCTGAACCGGGTGATTGAAGAAGATTACGTCCGAACCGTCGAACGCTGGCGCAAGGGTTGCGGCATCGAACAGATCGGCGGTGCGCACTTCGACATCGGGGAAGGGCGTGCTGCGCATGGCATCGGCTTTGCGCGAGATTGCGCGCACTTCATATCCGGCGGCCCGCAACTGCGCGACCTGGGCAAGGCCCTGCCGTCCTGTGGCACCCACTACGCTGACGAGTGGCATGGTTATTCCTTTCCCTGCAATGGCTTGATTATGGCTTTGGCGCTGGCTGGTAGGAAACCGGTGCGCCCAGCACGATGGTTTCGCGGATCACCGCCTTGGCGAGGACTGCGCGGATGCGATCAAATTCGGGGTGGGCACGCAAGCCTGACAGCGCGTTGTGATAATGCGCGGCATCATCGCATTCCCACAGATCGACATATGTGTGCAGCACGCCGGTGAACTGCACGAAAGCGGCGGCGAGCTTCCAGCCTTGCGCTTCCTGACAGGCCACGACTTCGGCCATGACCGCATTGAAGGCTGCGGCTTCTTCGGGTCTGATTTCGAGGGTGGATTGCACATAGATCATTGTTGTTCTCTCCCGCTTTGTTGCCGTCAGCTATCTTTGGCGAGGTGTTCGGCAAGGTTCCGGTGGAAGTGCTGCAAGACGCCTTCGTTTGCGCCGTAGGTTACCTTGAAGCCGGGCGGAGCGTAGCGCAGGTTGCGCTGGCCGCTGGCGGAAATGCTGTAATCTTCGGTGGCGACTACGTTCATGATGAAATCGTGGAAATCCTCCCACGGCTTCATGTCCACATCATCGGGAACCTCGCCCGAACGGTAGGCCGCCATCAGCGAGAAGGCCTTGTTCGGACCGCCATCGGGGAACATGCGGTAGATGCTGAAGACCTGCCCCGGCCCCATGGATGAAACATTGATCACGGTATTGGGGAACAGCAGGTGCACGCCGCCATAAGGCCTGCGCACCCATTCCACTTCAGGCTTGTCAACGTAAGCGTCCTGATCGTGATAGGGGAAATTGATCCGCGCGTGCAGGCCGAACTTGTCGTGCACAACCATATCGCTGTGCGCGGTGCGGGCGATGGTGGTGGGGTGCAGCGTGGCGAAGTGATAGCCCTCACCATAAGTATCGTAGGCATATTTCCAGTTGGCCGCGACATCGAGCCGGGTCTGGCGGATCGGGTTGGCGCGTTCAAAGCCCATCTGCGCCAGTTCGGGGGCGAAGCTGCCGAGATAGGCCTCCACATCGATATCGGCCCGGGTGCCGGGGCGGGCGATCACGAAGATCAGGCCATGCCATTCCTGCACCGGCACTTCGATCAGGCGGAACTGCGCTTTGTCCATCCCGGTAAAGCCGCGCTTTCCGCCGGGCTGGGCTATCAGATCGCCTTCGAGATTGAAGGTCCAACCGTGGAAGCCGCAAGTCATGCGCTTGGCCGTGGTGCATTCCGAAACGAGCCGCGCCGCACGGTGCGTGCACATGTTGAGATAGGCTTTGAGCGTGCCGTCCTGCGTGCGGACGATTACGATGGAAGGACCGGCGGCCTCGAACAGCATCTTGCTGCCCGGTTCGGGCAGATCGCGGCTCATCCCGGCAACCAGCGGCAGGCGGGTGAAGACTTTTTCCTGTTCGCGTTCATACCATGCCTGGCTGGTATAGGCCTCGGCACTGTTCTGGACGGGACCGGCTTCCAGATCGGTGCCGCCGGTGCGGATGTGATCGATCAGCCGCCGCTGGATATCCAGCGCGACGCGTTTCTGGCGTTCCAGACCGGTTTCATCGAGATCATTTGCGTCCATCGTCAACCCTCCGCTGGCGCAGCATCAGAGCGTGCCCGGCGATAACGGTCAAGGTGATGCGCCGCGCCGCCAAACAGGTGTTCCAGCATCAGCGCGCGTTTGAAATAGCGCCCGATTGCAAGCTCTTCGGTGGTGCCGATGCCGCCGTGCAGTTGTACTGCGCCTTGCGACACGGCGCGGCAGGCTTCGGCCACCAGATATTTCGCGCCCGATACCGCCTCACGCCGTTCGGGGGCGGGGGCGTCCAGCTTGGCAAAAGCAAGCTGTGACAGGCTGATGGCCTGTTCAAGGCTGACGTGCATATCGGCAAGGCGGTGTTGCAGAACCTGAAAATCGGCGAGCGGCTTGCCGAACTGATGGCGCTGCTGGCAATATTCGACGGTCCGTTCGATCATCGCCCGCAGCGTGCCGCATGCTGCGGCGCAGGCCGCTGCAATGCCTTCGTCGATCAGGCGATCAAGCAAGGGCATGCCTTGTCCGACATCACCGACGATGGCGGCGGCGCTTAAAACCATGTTTTCAAAGTCCACATCGGCGGCGCTTTGGCCATCGATGGTGGCATAAGCGGTCTGGCGGAGGCCGGGGTGGCTGGTTTCAACGCAGAACAAGGTGACGCCATCATCGGGGCCAGAGGCAGAGAAGACCAGATAATCGGCCCGGTCGAGACCCAGTGCGCCGACTTTGCTTCCGTTGATACGATAGCTCTCGCCATCGCGCGTGGCGGTTGTGGCCAGCGGGTGGGCTGCGTTGCGGCGGCCCGGTTCGAGATAGGCCAGCGCCATGGTTATGGTGCCTGAAACGACCCCGGGCAGGAGTTTCTCGGCTTGCGCCCCGCCCGCCAAACGCAGCGCGCCGGCGCCCAACACAACCGAGGCGAGGTAGGGCGTCCACGCGGGACTGCGGCCTAGGGCTTCGAGCACGGCCCATGTTTCGCCCGCACCGCCGCCCATGCCGCCGTGCTCCTCGCCGATTGTGATGCCACCCATGCCGATTTCGCGCGAGAGTACGTCCCACAGTTGTGCGGGCGCATCTTCATGGTCGCGCAGGGCGGCGGTCAGCGTGTCGCGAAGGAGCGAGAGGCTTTCAGGATCGCTGGTCAATCCGAAGGGAAGGTCGGTGCTCATGACCCTCTGCTACCCATTTATATAACGCTGTGCAACAATCATCTTGCGCTTTGGTCCGGCATATTGCAGCATATGCATCAGAATTGGCGTTTTGCAAATTTGGCAGAGCGTTCTACCTTATATTTTTACGGAGCGGAGGACGACCATGGATCTTGGATTGAAGGGCCTGCGGGCAGTTTTGGCTGGGGCGAGCAAGGGCATTGGCCGCCGAGTCGCCGAAGTTTTGGTGGCCGAAGGGTGCGACGTCGCGATCTGTGCACGCGAGCAGGCCGGTATCGATGACGCACTTTCGCTGCTTTCGGGCGGTTCGGGGCGTGCCACCGGGACGAGCGTGGATGTGACCGATCCTGCGGCCTACAAGAGCTGGATCGACGCTGCTGCCGCCGATCTTGGCGGGTGCGATATCTTCATGTGCTTCAGTTCGGGCGGCGCGAATGCTGCCACGGACGAAGGCTGGCAAAAGAATTTCGAGCTGGATGTGATGGCCACCTGGCGCGGGATCGAGGCGGCGTTGCCGCATCTGCGCCAATCCGCCCATGCTTCAATCGTGGTTGTAGGCACGTCTGTTGTGATCGAGCCGACGTTCGGGCCGCAGACTTATGCCGCGATGAAGGCCGGAATCACCAATTATGCAGGTGCTTTGGCAACCAAGCTGGCTCCCGAAGGCATCCGCGTGAACACGGTCAGCCCGGGGCCAGTGATGATCGAGGGCGGCGACTGGGACAAGATCCGTGCCGCCCGTCCGGATGTTTATGAGGCCAATCTGGCCAAAGTTCCGATGGGGCGGCTCGGCAATCCTGAAGAAGTTGCGCGCGCGGTGGCGTTTCTGGCCTCGCCCGCGTGCCCCTTCCTGATCGGCGCGAATCTGGTGATCGATGGTGGCCTGACGAAACGTGTGCAGCATTAAGCTGCACAGTGACGCGACAAGACGAGACGATCAGGGAGCATCGCCATGCAGCTCAGCCGTGAAGCGCTGACCAAAGCCTATCGCCAGATGAAGGTTATCCGCGAGTTCGAGGAGCGCCTGCATCTGGAAATCCAGACAGGGGAAATCGCCGGTTTCACCCATCTTTACAGCGGTCAGGAAGCGGTTGCGGTGGGCATTTGCGAACAGCTTTCGGATGACGACCGGATCATCTCGACCCATCGCGGGCATGGCCACTGCATTGCCAAGGGCTGCGATGTGCAGGGCATGATGGCCGAAATCTATGGCCGCGCCACGGGCCTTTGCAAAGGCAAAGGCGGATCGATGCATATTGCCGATATCTCCAAGGGCATGCTGGGGGCCAATGGCATCGTGGGCGCGGGCGCACCGATTGCGGTGGGCGCTGCGATTTCGGCCAAGCGGCAGGGGCGCAAGGGTGTGTCGATTGCCTTTTCCGGCGATGGAGCCTGCAATCAGGGCACCACATTTGAAGCCATGAACATGGCCGTGGTGCTGAAAGTGCCTGCGATATTCGTGTTTGAAAACAATCACTACTCCGAACATACCGGCGATGCTTATGCGGTGGGAACCGCAACCAGCATCGCCGGACGCGCCGAAGCCTTTGGCATGCGCGCCTGGCACGGCAACGGTTGCGACTTTTTCGAAGTGCATGACGTGATGCAGCAAGTGCTGGAGCATGTGCGCGAGACCGGGCTTCCGGCGGCGGTGGAGCTCGATACCGAACGGTTCTTTGGCCATTTTGAGGGCGATGCGCAGAAGTATCGCGGGGCAGGCGAGCTGGATCGTATCCGGCAAGAGCGTGATTGCCTGCAAATCTTCCGCGAACGGGTGACAGCGGCCAAGTTGCTGGAAGGCAGCCAGATCGACGCCATCAATGCCGAGGTCATGGCCGAGATTGAAGAGGCGGTGGCCTATGCCAAAGCATCGCCCCGGCCAGATCCGGCCGATGCACTGACCGACGTTTACATCAGCTATTGATCGGGGTTTTGCGATGGCCGTTATGATGATGCGCGAGGCGATCAATCTTGCCTTGCATGAAGAAATGGAACGCAACCCGGACCTGATCGTGCTGGGTGAGGATGTGGTTGGCGGTATGGGCACGGCAGGCGGGCCTGAATCGGTGGGCGGCGTCTGGCGTACGACCACCGGCCTCTATGCCAAATATGGCGCAGAACGGGTGATCGACACGCCGATATCGGAAAGCGCGATTATCGGTGCAGCGGCGGGCGCGGCGCTGACCGGGCAGCGCGTGGTTGCAGAGCTGATGTTTGCCGATTTCGTCGGGGTCTGCATGGACCAGATCTGGAATCAGGTGGCCAAGTTCCGCTATATGTTTGGCGGGCGCACACGCTGCCCGCTGGTGATCCGCATGACTTATGGCGCTGGCGTGAACGCAGCGGCGCAACACAGCCAGAGCCCGCACGCGATGCTGACAGCGATGCCGGGGCTGAAAGTGGCGATGCCGACCAACCCGCACGATGCCAAGGGCATGCTGCTCGCCGCGATCCGCGATGACGATCCGGTGATCTTCATGGAGCACAAGGCGCTGTACAACTTGCGCGGCGAAGTGCCCGCTCATGACTATGTCGTGCCGCTGGGCCATGCCCAACTGGTGCGCGAAGGCGGGGATGTGACGATTGTTGCCTGCGGCCAGATGGTGGGCTTTGCCGCCCGCGCGGCAGATGCATTGGCGCAGCAGGGCATCGC
>CAZSTP010000017.1:15041-28943 GCA_964609325.1 uncultured Novosphingobium sp.
AGATGGTGGGCTTTGCCGCCCGCGCGGCAGATGCATTGGCGCAGCAGGGCATCGCATGTGATGTGCTCGATCTGCGCAGCACCAGCCCGCTGGACGAAGAGGCGATCCTCGATTCGATTGAACAGACGGGGCGCTTGGTCGTGGTTGATGAGGCACCGCCGCGCTGCGGGATTGCCGCTGATATCGCCGCGCTCGCCGCCAGCAAGGCGCTGCTCGCGTTGAAAGCACCGGTTGAACTGGTGACGCCGCCGCACACGCCGGTGCCGTTCGCGCGCGAGCTGGAGCGGGCCTATTTGCCCCAGCCCGAACAGATCGAAGCCGCTGTGCGGCGCGCGCTCGGCTTGCAGGGAGCCTGACCATGGCCAAGTTGCGCGCCTTTACCATGCCCAAATGGGGCATCGAAATGACAGAAGGCACCATCGCCGAATGGATGATCGGGGAAGGAGCGGCCTTCACCAAGGGCGATGTGCTGACCCTGATCGAAACCGACAAGATTACCAACGAGGTCGAGGCCGAGTTTGCCGGGAATCTCTCGCGGATTATCGTTCCGGCAGGACAGACCGTTGCAGTTGGGGCGCTGCTTGCGGTGCTGGCAGACGGCCCTGCCGATGTGGCAGAGGTCGACAGCTTCATCGCGCAATTCGTGCCCGCCAACACGCAGATGGCCGCAGCGGGCGGCGCGAGCCCTGTTCCCGCTCCTGCACCAAAAGCGGCAGTGGTTAGCACTCCTGCCATTTCTGCCGATCTTTCGATCAGTCCCGCAGCCCGCCAGCACGCACTGGATCATGGCGTGGCGGTGGATGGCATTGCCGGACGGGGCCGCGATGGCCGCATTACACTGCAAGACGTGATGCTGGCAGAGCGGCCCGCTGCGTTTGTGGCTGCATCTGCGCCGGTGTCTGTCGCGGCCTTGGGCGAGGCTTTGAACGGAGCCTTTGCCTCGCCCCTGGCCAAGCGTCTGGCGGTGTTGCACGGGGTGGATATTGCCAAAGTAACCGGGACTGGCCCGCGCGGACGGATTTCCAAGACCGATGTGCTGGGCCAGATTGCGCCTGCCCAAGCTGCACCTGTGCCTGTTGCTGCGCCGACATTCGATCAGGTAGCCTTGGCCAGCGATGGCCCGTTCGAAGCCTTGCCGATGTCTGCCATGCGCAAGGCGATTGCGCGGCAGCTTAGCTATTCCAAACAGACGATCCCGCATTTCTATCTGCGCTTTTCGGTGCAGCTTGATGCCATTGCGCATATGCGGCAACTGGCCAAGCAGGCGACGGGAGCCGCGCCATCGGTGAATGATTATCTGGTGCGGGCGGTGGCGCTGGCGCTGCAAGAGCATCCCGACATCAACGTGCAACTGCATGGCGAGGAAATCCGCCGGTTCGCGCAGGCCAATATCTCTATCGCGGTGGAAACGCCCAAGGGACTGGTGACGCCGGTCGTGCGTGCGGCGCAAACCAAGACGGTTTCGCAGATCTCATCGGAAATCAAGCAATTGGCCGAACGCGCCCGCGCAGGCAGGCTTCAGGCCGATGATATGCGCGGCGGCAGCTTTTCGATCTCCAACCTTGGCATGTTTGGTGTGGAAAGCTTTGATGCGATCATCAACCCGCCGCAGGGGGCCATTCTGGCGGTGGGGGCGGGAATGCGCAAACCGATTGATGCCAATCATGCGATTGCCTTTGCCACGATGGCTTCACTGTCACTTTCGTTCGATCACCGCGCGATTGATGGTGCGGCCGGCGCACGCTTCGGGCAGACCTTGAAGGGGTTGATTGAAGACCCCGCACGCCTGACCGCGTAGTAAGCGCATGGAGGACGGATTGAGCGACAGATCGCGCGGTATGCTGGTGGTGGGCGGCAAGTTCCATGACATGGAATTTGCCCGCCGCGCGCTATTGGCCGAGCTGGGCAAGGACGACCGGATCACCAGCCTCTGCTGTGATGATTACGATCACTATGCCGCGCTGGCCGATTGCGATTTTCTGGTCAGTTATACCTGCGATGTTGCCCCCTCGGTTGCGGGGCAGCGGGCCTTGCGCGATTTCGTGGCGCGCGGCGGGCGCTGGCTGGCGCTGCACGCCACCAATTCGCTGCTGGCCTTCATGGATGACGGGAAAGTGGCAGCACCGCGCCTTGCGCCCCTGTTTATGGAGACGTTGGGCACGACCTTCGTCGCGCATCCGCCGATTGCGCCATACCGTGTAGATATCGCGCGCGGAGATGATCCGCTGGTGGCGGGGATTGCGCCGTTCGAGGTGACGGACGAGCTCTATCTGGTGGAGCGTCATGCCGATCTTGATGTGCTGCTGGATACCGGGTTCGAGGGCAGGGCAGACGGCTTCGTGGAAAACGTCTGGCCTGCTGCGCGCCATCCGGTGCTCTATCGCCGCCGTTTGGGGGAGGGTGAGGTGGTCTATTTTACGCTGGGCCATTGTCGCGGGCATTACGACATGCGCCCCCACCTTGACTATTGGCCGACAGTGGATCGGGGCAGTTGGGATTTGCCCGAATACCGGACGATTTTGGCACGCGCGGTGGAATGGGCAGCAGGCCTTTCGCCGCGCTGATCCGACAACAAAAAGAGGGTGAGAGGAGATAACGGATGGCTTTGATATCGGTGGTGGGGGCCAACGGCGTGCAGGGTCTGGCCCAGATCCGGCAGGCCTTGGCCGCAGGGCACGATGTGCGCGGCATATCGCGCCACCGGTCCGAAACGCTTGAAGCGGCCTTTCCGCAGATCGATTTCCGCTCAGCCGATTTGCTGGACGAGCAGACGCTGGCCCCTGCGTTTGAGGGCAGCGATTACATTCTGGTCAATCACCCCGTGCCGCTGCGCCCACGCCGGGTGGAGATGTTGAGCGCGATTGGCCGTGCGGCAAAGTCGCTTGGCATCAAACGCGTGGTTTACAACACCGCGACGTGGATCCCCGACAAGCCGGGCGAGGCTTTCAGCTATGGCGATAACACCGCGATCATCAACGCATTGTTCCGCACCGGAGCGCCTGCCACGGTGTTTGGCAGCGTGTTGTTTATGGACAATCTCCAGACCAATTGGGCCAAGCGCCACATTGCCGATGAGGACCGCTTCCATTACCCGCACGGGCCATCGCTGCTGGCCAACTGGATCAGCCTTGATGATGTGGGCAAAGTCATGGTCCATTCGCTGGACCGCCCCGATTTTGAGGGCGCTTGGATGAACATCGGCGGGCCGGAGCGGCTTAGCCCGATACAGGTTTGCGCGATCCTGAGCGAGGTGAGCGGGCGCACGATCCGCTATGATCCGGCAACGCCAGAGCGTTTCGGGCAGATGCTGGCTGATGGGCTGGGTGATGCCGTCCCCGCTGATCGCAAGCAGATCTTTGCTGACTATATCCGCGATTTCTATGTCTACAACAACAGCGCGCCAACCAAGCCGTTCGAGGTGAACTTCGAATATGTGCAAAGTCGCCTGCCTGACATCCGCTTTGAAACCATGCGCGAATGGGCAAGCCGTCAGGACTGGTCACCCGGTTCCAAGGGCACGGGCGAATAATCGCCGCTGCTGTTTTACCAAAAGAAAAGGCCGTGTCCCGATTGTAGGTGACACGGCCTTTTTGTGAGGGGTTATAGGCCCGGATCGTTTTGATCCGGGCCTTTTATCATTACAGCAGATCAGGGCGGAAGGTTAGCCGCAGCATCACTTCGCGACCACGGTTAACCGCGCCGATCACGTCAGCCTGACGGTTGGCAATCGCGGTTCCGGCAGCGCCGCCCGACAGGGGTTGTTCGGCTGCACGTGCGACGTAGTAGCGGTTGGTCAGGTTGCGGCCGATCAGCGCGACTTCCCAACGATTATCGGCGGCGCCAACACGCAGGCTGCTGTCAAACAGCCAGTAGCCGCGTTGCCACATGAGCGGGGCGTTGAACGCGTTGTTGAAATAACCGCTGCTGTAATTGCCGTCGCCGCTCAGGCCGACTTTCAGACCGGACACTTCGGTATCATAATTGAAGCCGACCGCGCCGCCCCAATCGGGAGCACGAACGATCCGGCTGCCGTTGAGGTCTTGCAGGGTGAAGCTGCCATTCGCGGCAGGTGCCTGGTTGCAACCCTCGGCGATCGACTGGCCGCGATAGCAAGCGAACGAGAACAGGTCGTAGCGTGCCTTGTTGTAAGACACGGCGCCGCGCAGTTGCAGGCCTTCGACCGGCGTCGTCCAGGTGCCGTCAAATTCAACGCCACGGGTCGAGGCTTTGCCGGCGTTGGTCTGGATAACGGTGGTGCCCTGCGTTGCCGATACTTGCAGGCCGCGAATGTCATAATCGAACAGCGACAAGTTGATGCGCAAGGTGCGGTCAAACAGACGCGCCTTCATCCCCACTTCGAAACCCTTGGTGGTTTGCTGGTCGAAAGTCAGGTTGCGCCCGGTGTAGCTGGCCGCGCCATTGCCGTTGAAGCCGCCTGACAGGAAGCCCGAGCGGTAGGAGGCAAAGAGGTTGAGATCAGGCGTGGCCGACCATTTCGCGGTAACTTCCGGCGAGAAGTTGTCAAAGTTTACCGATGGTTGTGCAGACAACTGCTCTACGTTGAACGCGAAGGTGCGCAGGCGCTTCAATTCCTCGGAATAGCGGCCACCGGCTGACAATTCGAAGCTCTCCACCGGCCGCAGGATCAACTGGCCGAAGAACGAATAGGCCTCACCGCGCTGGTAGAGTTCGGCATCGTTGATCTGGCGGAAATTGCCCGCAATGGTCAGGTGGAAGTTGTTGAGATAATCAGCGCGCGAGCTTTGGTAAGCGGCACCGGCAGCAAAGTTCACGATGCCATCGAAGCTGGTGAGCAGGCGCAGTTCCTGATTGAAATCGCGGTATGTCACCTTTTCGGGCAGCGCGAGATAGACCGGTTGCAAGTCGAGGCCCGAGATGTTGGTCAGGCTGTTGGAGTGATAGCGATAAAAGCCGGTGATCGACGTCAGGGTGACGTCCTCGGTGGGCTTTACGTTCATTTCCAGCGAGGTCAGGACCTGATTGCGGTCGCTGAACATTCTGCCGCCCTTGGCTGTGGGGAAAACCGCCTGGAAATTGGGGCCCGGATCGATCAGCGACGTCCGGTTATCTGCGACGCAGTCAGCATTGGCCGAGGCGAGTTGCGGCAATGGACCGCCACAGCCGATCAACTGCACCATTCCCGATGCGCCAAGATCGTTGGCCTTGTTGTAGGCGACTTTCAGGCGGGCATCGAAGCTGTCGCTGGGGTCAAACTTCAACGTGAGGCGTGTGGCAAATTCGGTACCATTGGGCGCACGGTTGAAGGATTTGAGCGAGCCCGGGGCAGGGGTGGATTCGTTATTGATGTAGCCTTTGATGTCCGAAAAATAACCTGCAACGCGAATGCCGAGCGTGTCGGTAATCGGGCCGGAAACATAGCCTTCCAAACGCGTCTCATCGGCGGCGAATTCATACCCTGCGGAGATTTGCGACTGGAAAGAGGATGTGGGATCGGCAGAGCGCAGCGAGATGATCCCGCCGGGGCTGTTCTTGCCGTAGAACAGGGCCTGCGGTCCCTTCAGGATTTCGGCCGAGGCCAGATCGAACGTGCCGAGACGGGCAACGGTCGAGCGGTTGATCTGGATGCCATCGATATCGAATGCCACGGCCTGATCGGCCAGCGGATTGACTTCGGACCCTGAGATGCCGCGAATGGCGATGGGCGCGCCCTGGATACCGCCGGTGTTTTCACCGATAATCAGCAGTGGCGTGATACGTGAAAGGCCTTCGACGTTGACGATGGAGCGGCGTTGCAACTCTGCACCGTTCACAGCCTGAAGCACGACGGGCGTATCGAAAGTGGTTTCAGCGCGACGACGCGCGGTAACGATGATTTCCCCGTTCAGGATGTTCTCTGCGGCATCAGTGTTCTGTGACTGGGCAGCTTGCGCAAAGGCGGTTGTGGATGTGGTGGCAAGCATAGTGGCCATCAGGCTGGCGCTAAGCACAATGTTACGGCGCATTAAAGACCTCCCCTTCGTTCATTTGCTGATTGGTCCGGCAGTTCATCGTCCAACACGGATCGATTCGACCGTTCTTTCAGCATTCCTCTTTCCAGATAATAGCGCACGTTCTTGTTTCTGGCAAACATTAGCGTGCGTTGCACTTTTGTAATGACGTCCTTATCTATATTATTGAAAATAATACTAAAATTGTTCTAATCTTGCAGCCAGTGTCAGATGGGCGCTTCGAAAGCTGGAATTTTGTGTGAAGAAGCGAGCCGATGAAAATGGAACATTGGTGCGAATTTTCTCGGTCAGGGTGGAGGGGAATCACACGCTGATGATAAGTATAACGCAATGCAATATGATCCAGGGGGGCAGATGCGATATGGCTTATCGACGCCGCGGGAATTCATAGATCAAGAGCAGTTTACTGCCTAGAGCGTCGTGCCCCGGCCACGACCGGACTGGAGCAAACGCACCATGTGGATAGGCCGGACGATCGGCTCTGGAGCTCGACGCGAGCCGCCTTGGGCATCTGTTGCAGCCGAACTGGTCGCAGCCGTGTTTAAGGGCCGGCAGAATGCCTTGGTAAAAACAGGCCCATGGACACCGAATAGCGCATTCCGCCCATCAGGATTCATGCGGCCTTATTGCCGAACCGCATCATGACAGCGCCGATGGGCCGTCTGTCAATGGCGGTCGGTGTGCCCCTGTGATAGTCCAGTGAAACACGGTCCCGTGCCGTGCAAGCAAGGTAAACTTGCGCCTTTGTTCGCGTGCCGAACCGCGTGCGATCAGCATATCCGCGCAAGTTGTCAAACCGGCGACGGGAGCCTCGGACGAGGCCAGCAAACTGTGCAACTGCCGGACGGCGTCACCGGTGCGATCAATGGTGATGGCGCTTTTCGGCCAGTAGCGGGCAATGTCTGGCAAAGTGCGATCGATCAGCACACGCCGCTGGTCTGCCCATGCCAGCGCTTTGGCGGGGATGGCAGATGCACCAGCGGCGATCATCACCTGGCGGCGGGAAAGCTTCATTTGCCCGGCTCCCGCGCGAGATAGGCCGCGATCTGCGCTAGCTGTGTGTCACTGACCTCGCCCCGCGAAATGCGCGGCATGTTGCCAATTCCCATCCGGGCAGAGGCAATGACCATGTCGGCGCTGAGATCCTGACGCGTTTCCAGCATCGCAACCTTGGGATCCATGCGACGTGCCAGAATGACCGTGCCCATGCCCATTTGCCGGTGGCACATCCCGCACTTCTCGACGAAAAGCTGTGCTGCCGGGGATTTGCTGCTCCGGTCCTGGAGTGCGCCACGGAAAGCATTGGTGATCTTTGTGTCATCTGATTGTTCAGGGGGTGCGGCGGCTGCCAGCACAGCCATGAAGCTGGTCAAGCCAAGGACAAACAGGGCTGATGGACGTTTCATGCCCGGTTCCCCCGCAAGGCTTTGGGCCAGATCCCGCTTTTGCCCGGCGCGATAATGCCATTCGGATCGAGCGCGTCTTTCATGCGCTCATTCAGACGCAACAAGGCGTTCCCGTTAAAATCATAGGTGCGGGCAACCAGATCCATATAGTCGATATGGGTCCGGTATTCACCGTACCGCTTGGCCGTCGCGTCCGCCACCAGATCACGGAACATCGCATCAACGCGGCCCATCATGTCCGGATTGTCCTTGTCATAAAGGATCTGGTTGACGTTGGTGAGGCTGCGTTCACCCATCGCGAAGCTGGCGTGGTAGTCCATCCCGTACTTCTGATAGAGCGCATAAGTGCGCTTGAACTGGTCCATCGCCAGATCGCCTCTGGGCGGCAAAACCGGCGAATAGCCTACATGTCCGCCGCGCCCGCCATGCCAATTCGCATTGGCCAACGGAAAGCTGACCGGAACCCCGGTGACAGGTGAGCCTTCCGGGCCGTCGCCTCGGGCCCACTTGGCCAGTTTCTTGGAAAGGATAGGCTTTTGGTCGAACGCTTTTTCGAGCACCCTTAGCGATGCATCGGTTATCTCGCTGGGG
Organism: uncultured Novosphingobium sp.; assembly: GCA_964609325.1. Classification (GTDB taxonomy): domain Bacteria; phylum Pseudomonadota; class Alphaproteobacteria; order Sphingomonadales; family Sphingomonadaceae; genus Novosphingobium. The sequence continues at coordinate 23,029 of CAZSTP010000017.1, forward strand.
CCGTAGAAACGGACCTGCACGGTCCACCAGCCGATCTTGAACTTGTCACGGATCGCCGCCACGACATCATCGCCGAGCGGGCCCTTATCCTTGGTCCACTGGTCGCGGGTTGTCATCACGGCGGCAGAGCGCAGCCAGTTGCCGATGCTTGGGCTTTGCTGGATCACGCCTTCGCGGCGCAGGGGCATGATTGTGTCAATTGCCCAGCCAAGATCGTCGGGCTTGTCGAATTCGAAGTCCAATCCTTGCACCGATTCCGGCTCGGGCATCAGCCACAGGCCGAGTTTGGTGACGATCCCGAAGTTGGACTGGCAGAACATCGTATCCCAGCTAGGGCCGAAGCCCGGTTTGTAGAGCTGCCAGTTGGGGCTGTCAGCCATAGCGCCCATACCGGTGCGGACCAGATCGCCATCGGCCAGAACTACCTCCAGCCCGCAAATCCGCGCGGCATGATCACCATAGCTGGTATAGCCGACACCGCGATCCAGCGCATTGCCCGCGACAGAGCCCCAGCTATTCCCCGGCACCGAAAGCCACAGCGGAATCTTGCGTTCCTGCAAATAGTCATAGAGATCGAAGAAGCCGACGCCCGGTTCCACCAGAACCGTGCCATTCTCGGCATCGACCTCGATCTTCTTCATCCGGGTGAGATCGAGCACCACCGCGCCCTTCATCACCGGTGCTGCGCCGCCATAGCCGAAATTTTTGCCCCGGCTGATCGGCCAGAGCGGAACCTTATACTGGTTGGCAATCCGCACCACGGCACGGACTTCCTCCACGTTGGCTGGTGCAATCGCGGCAGAAGGCTGATGCACGGCCTCGTCCGCCGCAAAATGATCGGAGTAGGCGATGCGATCGTCGTCGCCTGTCATCACCCATTCTTTGCCGATGGCAGCAGCGAAAGCCCGAAACGCGGTGGGGTTGAAACCGGTCATGTCTCGCTCTCCCGCAGGCGGACCACGCTCCATGCAACGGGCAGCACCGCCGCAATCATCAGCGCGCAAAGATAGTATGGCAGGTCTGCGCTCACCGCGAACAGCCATGCGAACAAGGGTGGTGCCACGATCCGTGACAGTGCGTTCGTCGCCATGCTCAGGCCCATGACACTGCCTTGCGCTGACGGCGGCGTACTGCGCGACACGAGTGCTCCGGCATTGGGGAAAGCAAGGCTATGCCCCGCCATCAAGAGCGCCATCAGGATCACCGATGCTGCGGGTAAGCGGATCAGCGGTTGCAGCAAAATAGCCGCGATCAATACCATGAGGCCGCCCACAATCACCCGCGCCTCGCCAAACCGCCCGACCAAAGGACCGATCAGAAGGACTTGCACCAGCAATCCGGCACCACCGACAGCAAGGAAGGTCAGCCCCACTTCATGCGCGGTCCAGCCGAAGTTGCGCTCGGTCCAAAGGCCGAAGATAGCTTCCATCGAGGCAAAAGCCGCGATACCGCAAAAAGCGATGAGGAACAGGCGGATAAGCAGCCTGTCATCACGGACGAAGCGGACCGCTTCACCATAGCTTGGGGCAGGGCGCATACCGCTATTTGCCGGCTTGGTCTCGGGCAGCGCCAGCATCGCCCAAAGCGATGCACCGGCGGCCAGCGCCGCTGCGGCGAAGATGGGGGCGTGAAATCCTGCGGGGCCCATCGAGGTATCGGCAAGCAGGCCGCCAATTGCAGGCCCCGTGGCGAACCCGAGATTGAAGGCCGCGCCGAAAAAGCCCATGTTCTTTGCGCGCTGTTCAGGTGGGGTGATGTCGGCAATGACGCCCTGAACCACCCCGAAAGTGCCGCTGAAAAAACCGCTGACGATCCGGATCAACAGGGCCACAGCCAGGCTGGGCGCAAATGCGAAGGCCACATAACTGAGAGCGGCGCAAATCGTGGTCAGGATCAGGACCGGCTTGCGGCCAATGCGGTCAGAGCGCCTGCCCCAGTAGATTTCTCCGAATACACTGCCGAAGGAATAGGCCGCAAACAGGCACGCGACGGCAAAGGGGGATGCATCGAAGGCCTTTGCGTAAAACGGCAGCAGCGGAAGGATCAGGCTGAACCCGGCGATGTTCAGGAATACCATGACCAGCAAAAGCGGCATGGGGCCTTTCATGCGGCATACCTCGGTTCGGGAAGGCCGGTTGCGCCAAGCCCCTCAATCACAAAAGTACAGCCATCAAGCGGCGCGGCTTCGCGGCCGAGAAACGCGGGGCTGAGCGAAGTTACATAGAGCTTATCGAGTGCGGCACCGCCGAAGATCACGCTGGAAGGACACTTGACCGGCATGTCGATAACCCGTTCCAAGCCGCCATCGGGGCGAAACTGCACGACCCTTTGCCCCTCGCAAATCGCCATCCACATACAGCCGTCGGTATCGATCGTGGCGCCATCGGGAATACCGCCGAGGGCCTCCGTGCTTGCCCAGGCGCGCCGGTTAGTGGCGGTTCCGGTGGCAATGTCATAGTCATAGGCAAAGACTGTGTTGCGGATGCTATCGCTGTGGTAGAGAACTTTGTCATCGGGCGACCAGCACGGGCCGTTCGATAGAAAGATGTCATTGTCGATTTCGCGCAAGGTTGCATCGAGGTCCAGGGCGTAAAGCTTGCCGCGCGGCTCTTTCATCGTGCGGTCGCTGGATCCAACGATGAAGCGCCCGCGCCGGTCAACTTTGCCATCGGCAAGCTGGACTGTTTCGTTCAGATCGCCACTCGTCGCCAGCATTTCGCAGGTGCCGGACGCGAAATCGAGTGTGAAGACACCGTTTGTCAGCGCCACGATGGCGCCGCCGCCTGCACGCAAGGCCATCGATCCGATCACATCGGGCACCACCCAAGTGCGTGTTTTTCCGCTGGCAGGGTCAAACCGCAGAACCTTCTTGCCCAGTATGTCTATGAAATAGAGCGCCTGTTCGGCCACATCCCAGACGGGCCCTTCGCCAATCACGCAGCAAGGCGTATCGATCTGCGTTATCCTCACGGCATCCATCCCCTTGTTTATTTATCGATGATAATTTAATGGCGAGCCGAGAGTCAAGCGAGAGGTAAAGGATTGATTATCGAGCCGAAACGCGCGGTCGGGAGGCCGAGAAAGCAGGATGCGGTCCTTGACAAGGAACGGATCGTTGATGCTGCTTGGGCTCTGGTGGAACGGGACGGCGTTGAAGGCCTTACAACCCGGACGCTGGCCGCTGCCCTGGGCGTGAAAAGTCCTGCACTGTACTGGCACGTCCCGGGCATGTCGGCGCTTCACAGCCTGATGGTGGAGCGGATGCTGACGGAGAGCATCCGCAATCCGCAGGTCGCAGAGTGCTGGCAGGAATGGCTCTATGATGTGGGCATGACCCAGCACCGTAATTTCCTGTCACACCGTGACAGTGGCCGGATCTTGGCGATGACACCTCCGACCGAGGTTACCCGGAACGAGGTTATGCCTATGCTGACTGGTCCGCTGGTTGATGCCGGCTTTACCACGGCAAATGCTGTTGCTGCGGCAGGAGCGGTTGCCAGCTTTATTTTAGGCTGGGTGATCTATGAACAAAACGAGGAAGCCAATAGCTATGTCGCTTCGCTGGTAGACTTGTCTTCCGCTTTTGAATTCGGGTTGGAAGCGTTCATTGCAGGATTGGAAAAGCGATTGTCGGCTTCGGCCTGAATGGTCGAATGACACCGCCCACCATCCTGCAAACGGGAAGTGGGGATCGCTTTTGGATAGGGTGATTTCTCAACGTATCAGGGCGATGCAATCTGTTTAACGAAGTCCCGTTTAAGATCGAAGTGCGGTGCCAATGTGTTTGGCAACGCACCGCTGGGAGGATCAAATTCTTAGACGGTTTGCGTTTAGCGGCGATTGTGCCGGTCAAGGTTGCGTGGGCGGTACTGCGCTTTCGCTGCGCAGACCGGCTGCGGCATCACGATAGGCACGGTCGGTTTCCAGATCGCGCACCGGGATGGAATCGAGGCCGGAGAGGAGCGGCGTGACCAGTGGCACATCACCGCGCCACCGCTGGTTGCGGAAATTGCTTTCCGGATCGTAGCGCTTGACATCGGGCAAGAGCAGCGGCGCTTCGAGGCGGCCCATGGCGGCGATCAGCGAGGCACGCGCGACATATTCGTTGGCCATTGCGCCAACATAACTGGTGCGCACGTTCAGCAAATCGCGCGCGAGATCGAGCACATCCAGCGTGGTGCGGGCACCGGCCTTTTCCTGGATGACCGCGCCATCATAGGCTTTGCGTGCGGCTTCTGTGGCGCTGCGGAAATGTTCGACGGATTGACCGGCGGCGTGCCAGTTGTTCCAGGCCTCGGCCACGGCCTGACGCGTATCGCGCAGGGCAGCGTCAAGCAGACGCCAATCGGCGTCGTTGGCTTGCTCTGCCGCCTCGATCCTTGCGCGGCGGTTGCCGCCATCGATCAACGGAATGCCGACGACGATGGCCGAACGCAGTTCGGTGGTGCGGCGATTGTTGGAATAGGGTGTGACCGTGCCATAAGCGCCGCTGCTTTGCATGGTGACATTGGGGTACTGTTCGGCGCGGGCGGCGGCCAATTCGGCGCGCGAGGCTCTCTCACGCGCGCGGGCAGCGCGGATCAGCGGGCTTTCCTCTTCGGCCACGGCATAGGCTTCATCAAGGGTTGCAACGCCCGGATCGAGCGGCGGGGGTGGGGCGAGGGTGCCCGCCAGAGCGCCGATGCTTTGCAGAAAACGCGATTGGCTGACGCCGACCGACCCTTGCGCGTTCAGCACCTGTGCGCGCGCAACGGCGACGCGGGTTTCGACTTGCTGGAGATCGGTCGAGGTAACTTCACGCACGCGGAAGCGCGCCGTGTTGGCGGCCAATTGGCGATCCAGCAGGACGAGGTTTTCGGCGGTAATGTCTGCCACAGCGCGATCACGCGCGAGGAACAGATAGTCACGGATCGCCGTGAGCATCGTCTGGGCCTCGGTGAGCCTGAGCTGGTTGCGGCCCAGATCAATCTGCGCGAGCGCGGATTGTTCAGAGGCATAGCGGCGACCAAAGCTGAACAGAGGCTGCGAGAAAACGAGTGCTGCGGTGGAGGCAAAACCGTTTACGCCAACAAAATTGCCGGTTTGCAACTCGGTGCGATCCCATGTGAACTGGTGGCGCCCTTCAAGGCTGACTTGTGGCCCATATGCCGAACGCGCGCCGGGATAGAGCGCATCGGTTGAGCGCAGCACCCCGCGTTGTGCGAGGAGAGTAGGATTGCCCTCATAGGCCAGCGCCAAGGCTTGTTCCAATCGGGTAACCGGCTGCGAGGTGGCTTCTTGTGGCGTAAATGTGGCATCCTGTGCATTTGCTGTCGCGCATAGCGCCATGCAGAGGGCAGCCAAGACAAGGCGTGCGCTAGTCATCACGGAACGCCCGGGCGAACTGATCACGCAAAGGTTTGGTGATGTAGGAGATCATCGTGCGATCGCCGGTTTCGATGAACACTTCGGCGGGCATCCCCGGTTTCAGCGCGAGTTCGGGGTTGCGCTTCAGATCGGCCTGATCGATGGCGATGCGGGCAGGGTAGAAGCTGGTGCGCGCTTCGGGATCATTGGTGCTGTCGGCAGCGACGAACACGACTTTGCCCATGATTTCGGGGGTTGCGGTGTTGCTGAAGGCGGTGAAGCGGATGCGCGCGGTCTGGCCATCGCGCACACGGTCAATGTCCATGGGGGCAACAGCGGCTTCGACCAGCAGGGTATCGCTATCGGGGACGATTTCCATGATCACTTCGGCAGGACGGACGACGCCGCCGATCGTGTTGAACGCCAACTTGTCGACCACGCCATCATAGGGTGCGCGCACCAGACTGCGGTCTTGCGCATCCCCTGCCGAAACGCTGCGGACTTGCTGCTGGTTTAGCGTGGCGTTGAGCTGGGCGAGCTGTGTTCCGGCTTCGGAACGGCGGGTTTCG
>CAZSTP010000018.1:0-26394 GCA_964609325.1 uncultured Novosphingobium sp.
AGGTCTGGTTCGCAGCATCAAGGCCTGGCAGATTGTTGGTGAGCGAGCCAAGCACGCGGCCATAGTTGGCCGCGCCTGCGGCAACCGCTGCTACCGAACCCGGCACTTCGGTGATGCGCACAGGCTGCGGCATGAAGGTTGCGTCCTTCTTGTCGATCACTTGTGCGAACACGCGCAGGAAGCCTGATGTGAACTTCTTGGTGATGCTGGCGCGGAACTTGCCACCGTCCACAGCATTGAAGCCGGTGTTGCGCACGTCTCCGCCGATTTGGTAGTGGCCACCGACATGGAAATAGAGGTCTTCGGCAAGCGCCGAGCCATATTCCATGTCAACGCGCGAATCCTTGAAATCTATGCCCTTGCTGAGCAAGATGCTTCCGCCTTCCTGTTCCCCCGTGCGGCTGATCAGGTTGATGATCGCGCCGTTGCCGTTGGTGGTGAGGGTGGACGAGCTGCCACCGCGCACCGATTCAATGCGGGCCAGCGTGGTGTCGGTCTTGATGAAGCCGTCAGCCGGGGCAAAGTTGTGATCGCCGAAAAGCAACACAGGCAGGCCGTCTTCTTGCAGCGATACGAACTGGCCACCGCCGGTCAACATCGGCAGGCCACGCACCGCAATGTTCGAGTTACCGCCGCCGCCGGATGATTCCGAACGGATGCCGGGAAGCTGGCGGAAGATTTCCGAGGTACCGCGTGGTGATACTGCAGCAATGCTGTCAGCGTTCAGCGCGCTGACCGAGATGCTGGTGTCGAGACGGTTGGTTGCACGCGAAACGCCGGTCACGACGATTTCTTCGGATACGGTGGCTTCAGCAGCCTGTTCGTCTGCAGCCTGCGCCCATGCAGGGGCGGCCATTGCTGTCAGGCAGATTGCCGACACAGAGATAAGGCTATGGAATCGGGTCTTGGTCATAAATGTCTCTCCCTGCTGATTCTGCGTCGTCAATACGACTCTCGACGCGTCCAGTGCGAGCTAGATAATCAATCTGCAATCGATTGCAATCGAAATTCAATCGATTGTTGTGACAATTTGTGCGGGCGCTTTGCGCCAGTGCAAAAGTCGGAAGTGATTGAAAAAAGGACGTTTTTCTACCGCACACACAATTGCGCACAGTAGTTTAATTTTATATTTCAGATGCTTACTCAGATTTGCTGAATTTTCGTTTGATGGGCGTGGGCAGAAATGACAGCGCCGAAAAAATGTTCAGGTTTCGCGTCTGTCCGGAAAGGCTCGGTTGATTCGGAATCTCAATTCGGGCCCGGCCCTAACGCAGTTGGAGCGCCTGACAGCCCAATGCTATTGCTCCGGTTATGCCGGCATCATCTCCAAGACCCGGCGTTACGATGTAGCTATTCAAGCCATCATCAAGCCGTGGGTGTTGGACATATCGATTGAGCTTACCGATGGTGGCAAAGCGCACGGCTTCGATCAGGCCCGGTGCTTTCATGACGCCACCACCGAAGATCAGCCTGTCCGGCATGTGCAGCAGGACCAGGGTAGATGCCAGATGGGCGATGTAGTTTGCGATCAACGGGATGGCTTGGGGATTGTCCAGAAGTTGATCGAGGCTGCGGCCCCAGCGCTTTTCGATGGCAGGTCCGCAGGCAAGACCTTCAATACAATCCCCGTGATAGGGGCAAATGCCCGGGAATGGATCGGCAGTGTGATCGCGGGGGGGCTGGATATGGCCGCTTTCAAAGTGTGAAATCCCCATGAGTGAACGACCGTCGCGGATGATGCCTGTGCCGACGCCGGTGCCGATCGTGGTATAGGCAACTGTCCGGCAGCCGCGTCCTGCTCCCGCTTGCCATTCCCCAATGGCAGCCCCGTTCACATCGGTATCGACGATGATGGGAGCATTGAAACGCGCCAGTGCATCGTGGAAACGCGCGCCGGACCAACCGGGTTTGGGCGTGGTTGTGAAGGTGCCATAGGAAGGCGATGCCGGATCGATATCGATCGGGCCAAAACTGGCCACACCAAAGGCCTCAATCGGCCCATGCTGTGCAGAAGTTTGCGTAAAGAAATCAGCCATCGCGGGCCAAGTTTCGATGGGGGTATTGGTGGGCAGGCGTGCGCGTTCAAGGATTTTCCCATCAGGCGTGGCGAGGGCCAGCACGAACTTTGTACCGCCTGCTTCGACAGCGCCTATCAGTCCTTGCCTAGCCATGACGTATCCTCTTTGCTGCACCTTGGTTCGCGGCACGTCGCAGAAACTTCAGCCTACTGCAATCGATGCGCATACGAATATCGCTGGCTTCATCCCTCTTCAGGTACTGTGCAACCTGATCGTCATCAGGCATGTATAGCGAAGCCGGTACAGCAGTTTTTATGGCGGGTTTGCCTTGCTTGCAATTGCCATGCTTGGCGATACGGTATGGCGCTCCAGACACGTTGGTTGATGCAAGTTGGCATGAAATTCTGCCTGATCTTCTTTCCCCTGACAGCACTTGCCGTGCTGCCATTTCTTCTGCGGACTTCCGACATTCATGATAGCCAGTTCCACGGCGCCTGACGCGCTTGATCCTTCCGGCACACTGCCATGGTGGCGTGGGGCGGCGATTTACCAGATTTACCCGCGCAGCTTTTGCGATTCCAACGGCGATGGCATCGGTGATTTGCCGGGCATAACCGCGCGGCTCGATCACGTGGCGCGGCTTGGCGTGGATGCCATCTGGATATCGCCGTTCTTCAAATCGCCGATGAAGGATTTCGGCTATGACGTGGCCGATTATTGCGACGTCGATCCGATTTTCGGGACATTGGCTGATTTTGATGCGCTGGTTCACCGCGCGCATGAATTGGGCATCAAGGTCACCATCGATCAGGTATTCGCACATACGTCTGACGAGCATGAATGGTTTGCCGAAAGCCGCCAGAACCGAGACAATGCAAAAGCGGACTGGTATGTCTGGGCCGACCCCAAGCCGGATGGTTCGCCGCCTTCAAACTGGCAATCGGTGTTTGGCGGCCCGGCCTGGACGTGGGACGCGCGACGTCGGCAGTATTACCTGCACAATTTCCTATCGAGCCAGCCCCAGATCAACGCGCATAACCCACAAGTGCAGGACGCGTTGCTCGCGGCTATGCGGTTCTGGCTGGATCGCGGGGTCGACGGGTTCCGCCTGGATGCCCTGAATTTCCTGATGCACGATCTGGACATGCGCGATAATCCGCCCGCGCCCGATGACGGACGGCGCAAGACGCGGCCCTTCGATTTCCAGCTCAAGCTCTATAACCAGTCACACCCCGATATCCTGAACTTCATCAAACGCGTGCGGGCGGTTTGTAACGAGTATGGCGCGATCTTTACCGTAGCCGAAGTGGGGGGCGACATCGCCGAAACCGAAATGCAGGCATTTACCGCGGGGCAGGATCATCTCAACAGCGCCTATGGCTTTGATTTTCTTTATGCAGATGCGCTGACGCCGCAATTTGTGGCGCAAGCCGTGGCGAAATGGCCTGATGAACCGGGCATCGGGTGGCCAAGTTGGGCGTTTGAAAACCATGATGCGCCGCGGGCAGTATCACGCTGGTGTGCGCCGCATGACCGCGATGCATTTGCCCGCGTCAAGGCCATGCTGTTCGCATCGTTGCGCGGCAACATCATCGTCTATCAGGGAGAGGAATTGGGGCTGACCCAGGTCGACATTCCTTTCGAGCAATTGCAGGACCCGGAGGCGATCGCAAATTGGCCGCTGACGTTATCGCGCGATGGCGCGCGCACACCGATGCCGTGGCATGCCGAAGGGGCTATGGGCGGTTTTACCACAGGCCAGCCTTGGCTGCCGCTGGGGGAAGAAAACCTTTCGCGCGCGGTGGACCGTCAGGAATCGGAGACGGGTTCACTGTTGAACCTCACCGCGCAATTGCTGCATCTGCGCCGCGATAACCCGGCCCTGCGCCTTGGCGATTTCACGGTGCTCCATGCCGACGATCAAGTGCTGGCGGTGCGGCGTAGCGCGGGGCAGCAGACGATCGCCGGTGTGTTCAATCTATCAGCCGCGACCGTTCCCTGGCCTGATGCGTTGGGGTTGGATGGCCGAATGATCGCTTGCGTCAATCAGGCCGGTATCGGTGAGTTGCCGCCTTATGCGGGGCTATGGATCGAAGAGTAGGCTTTGCGCATTGTACGCATAGCTATGCTGCATACTTATGCGTGCTGAACTGGGACCTTTATCTGTCTAGGGGCAGTGCTGCACGGTTCAGCGGCGCCGGTATTCAGACTTTTTGCTACACGATGGGGATTTCTCGCCAATGATCGAAAAAAGCTGTTCCGCGTTGCTGCTTTTCGGGGCGACCGGCGATCTTTCGCGCCGCATGCTTTTGCCATCGCTTTATGCCTTGCACGAGGATGAACTGATCGGCCCTGATCTGCGCATAGTAGGCACTGCACGGTCCGAGCATGATGACGCAGAATTCCGTGAGTTTGCACGCGCAGCCTTGGCCGAATTCCTTCCCGAAGACCGGCGCGACGACGCCAAGCTAGCCTCGTTCCTTGAACGGCTTGAATATCAGACGCTCGATGCCTCGAACGTCGATGGCTTTGGCGATCTGGCCGCCAAATTGGGTGACACATCCTGCGGTCTATCGATCTTTCTATCGACCGCACCCTTCCTGTTCGAGCCGACAATCGAAGGGTTGCGCCGCGCGGGATTGACCCATGGCAATGTGCGGATCGGGCTGGAAAAGCCGCTGGGCAACGATCTGGCATCGTCAACGCGGATCAATGATGCTGTGGCAGCTGCCTTTGCCGAGGAACAGATCTTCCGGATCGATCATTACCTCGGCAAGGAAACGGTCCAGAACCTGATGGCCTTGCGCTTTGCCAATATGATGTTTGAACCGCTGTGGAATTCCGGCGGCATCGATCACGTGCAAATCACGGTGAGCGAGACGGTCGGCCTTGAAGGACGCAAGGGCTTCTACAACGATACCGGTGCGCTGCGCGACATGGTGCAGAACCACATGCTGCAATTGCTGGCGCTGACCGCGATGGAGCCGCCGGCCAGCCTTGATGCAACCTCAATCCGTGATGAAAAGGTCAAGGTTCTGCGCGCTCTGCGCCCCGTCAAAGCCGAAGAAATGGTGCGCGGGCAATATCGCACCGGTGCGGTAAAGGGGGCTGCGGTTACCGGCTATCAGGAAGATCTGGGCGAACCGTCCGACACCGAAACATTCGTTTCGATCAAGGCCCACGTGGACAATTGGCGCTGGACCGGGGTTCCGTTCTACTTGCGCACAGGCAAGCGTTTGAGCGAACGCCGCAGCGAAATCGTAGTGGAATTCAAGCCTGTGCCCCACAACCTGTTCGGGCAGCGCGGGGGCAAGTTGCCCGCCAATCGCCTGGTCATCCGGTTGCAGCCCGAAGAATATGTGCGTTTGCAGGTCATGGCCAAGGAACCGGGGCTGGACCGTGGAGGGATTACCCTGCGCGAGGTCAACCTTGACCTTTCGCTCACCACCGCCTTTGCCAAAGCCCGCCGCCGGATCGCTTATGAACGCTTGCTGCTCGATCTGATCGAAGGCGAGCAGACCTTGTTCGTGCGCCGCGATGAAGTGGAAGCGCAATGGCGCTGGGTCGATGGCATCCGCAAGGTGTGGGACGAAACCGGCCTCGAAGCCAAGCCTTATGCCGCCGGAAGCTGGGGGCCAAATGCGGCCATTGCCCTTACCGAGCGCGATGGGCGCAGTTGGAATGATTGATCCAGCGCCTGCCTCGGTAGTCTGGGCGCAGCCCGGTGATGCAGCCGCCGTGGCAGACCGCATCGCACAAGTGGTGGCCGCGCCAGGGCTGAAGCGCATTGCCTTTACCGGCGGGTCCACACCGATCAAGGTGCTGGCGCTGTTGAAAGACCAGCCGCTGGATTGGCCCAGTGTCACCATCGCTCTCACCGATGACCGGTGCGTGCCCGATGACCATCCCGCCAGCAACTTCGGCAAGATTGTCGCCGCGCTGGGGCACTCTGGCGCCGCGTTTGAACGGTTGGAGGAAGGCGCACCGGTCGTGCCGTTCGATCTGGTCTGGCTCGGCATGGGAGAGGACGGGCACGTGGCCTCGCTGTTTCCGCACATGCAGGCGCGGATCAGGCCGGGTGCTTCGGTGATCGCGACCACCCCGATACCGCTACCGCCCGAAGCGCCGTTTGACCGGCTGACCTTGAATCAGGCAGCGCTGAAGGCAACCAAAGAGATTATCCTCGTCATTACCGGCGCGTCCAAGAAGGCGCTGGTCGAGCGTGTACTGGCCGGGGATGATGGCTACCCCGTGGCCGAATTCCTGCGCGGATATGGTCCGCCTGTGACGATTTACTGGAGCGAATGATGCCGATGAACCCCACTGTCGCGCGCGTTACCCAGCGTATCATCGAACGCTCGCGCAGCACGCGCGCGGCCTATCTCGATCTGATCGAACGCTCGCGCGATCAGGGCCTGAACCGCCCGCAGCTTTCGTGCGGAAACCTCGCGCACGGCTTTGCCGCGGCAGGCAATGACAAGGCCCTGATCAAATCGGGCAAGGCGATGAACATCGGTATCGTCACCGCCTATAACGACATGCTTTCAGCGCATCAGCCCTATGGTCGCTATCCCGAGCAGATCAAGATTTTCGCCCGCGAAGTTGGCGCAACCGCGCAAGTGGCAGGCGGCGTGCCTGCGATGTGCGACGGGGTGACGCAAGGGCAGGATTCGATGGAACTGTCGCTGTTCAGCCGCGATGTGATCGCGATGGCAGCGGTGGTTGGCCTCAGCCATGCCATGTTCGAAGGCGCGCTGCTGCTGGGCATTTGCGACAAAATCGTGCCCGGGCTGCTGATCGGCTCGCTGCGTTTTGGCCACTTGCCGACGATCCTCGTTCCGGCAGGACCAATGCCGACCGGCCTTCCCAACAAGGAAAAAGTCCGCATCCGCCAGCTCTATGCCGAGGGCAAAGTGGGCCGCGATGAACTGCTGGAAAGCGAAAGCGCCAGCTATCATTCACCGGGCACCTGCACGTTTTATGGCACGGCCAATTCGAACCAGATGATGATGGAGATGATGGGGCTGCACATGCCCGGCTCCAGCTTCGTCCAGCCCGGCCAAAAGCTGCGGCAGGAATTGACGCGGGCTGCGGTGCATCGCGTTGCGCAAATTGGCTGGGACGGCGATGATTACCGCCCGCTGGGTCTGTGCGTCGATGAAAAAGCCATCGTCAATGCCATCGTCGGCCTGCTGGCAACCGGCGGCTCGACCAATCATGTGATCCACGTGCCCGCGATTGCGCGGGCTGCGGGCATCCAGATTGATTGGGACGATATGGACGATCTGTCGCGCGTGGTGCCATTGATCGCCAATGTCTATCCCAACGGTGCGGGCGATGTTAACGCGTTTGCGGCTGCAGGCGGCATGCCATATGTGATCCGCGAATTGATTGGTTCGGGCCTCGCCCATGCCGATATTCGCACGGTCTATGGCGCATCGCTTGCCGAAGGCGCGCAGGAACCGGTCATGGATGGTGATGCCTTGGCGTGGACGCCAGCGCCCGAAGTGTCGGGCGATGAAACCATGCTGCGCCCGGTTGCCGCACCGTTTCAGGCCGAAGGCGGGTTCCGCCTGCTTAAAGGCAATCTTGGCCGCGGAACGATCAAGGTAAGCGCAGTCGATCCTTCACGCTGGACCATCGAAGCGCCGTGCCGCGTCTTTGCCGAACAGAACGAGGTGCTGGCTGCCTTCAAGGCGGGTGAGCTGGAACGTGATGTCGTGGTGGTTGTGCGGTTCCAGGGGCCTGGAGCCAATGGCATGCCCGAACTGCACAAGCTGACGCCGCCGCTGGGCGTGTTGCAGGATCGCGGGTTCAGGGTGGCCTTGGTGACGGACGGGCGCATGTCGGGTGCCTCGGGCAAGGTTCCTGCCGCCATTCACGTTTCGCCCGAGGCTGGGCACGGCGGCCCCTTGGCCAAGCTGCGCGATGGTGATGTCGTGCGGGTCTGTGCCAATACCGGTGTATTGGCCGCGCTGGTGCCCGACGCGGAATGGGCCACGCGTGAAGAAGCTGTTGCATCGCATCAATCGCTCGGCGTAGGTCGCGAACTGTTTGCGCTGATGCGGCATCACGCCGATCCTGCCGAACGCGGTGGCTCGGCGATGTTGGCAGCAGCAGGGCTCTGATAAAATTGGCGCAAAAGCGCTTGAGGGGGATGGAATGCAGGTAGTTGCCGTCGATATAGGCGGAACTCACGCGCGATTTGCTATCGCTGAAACCGGCGGCGGTCGCGTTGTTTCGCTGGGTGAGGCGGTGACGCTGAAAACGGCTGAACACGCCTCGTTCCAGCTTGCATGGGAAGAATTCGGGCGCATTTCAGGCGATGCTTTGCCAAAAGCTGCCGCTATTGCTGTTGCCGGGCCAGTTGGTGGCGACATCATCAAGTTTACCAACAATCCCTGGATCATCCGCCCGGCGCTCATTCCGGAAAAACTGGGCGCACACGATTACGTCGTTGTAAACGATTTTGCAGCGGTGGCGCATGCTGTTGCACAGGCTGATCCATCCCACTTTGTCCACTTGAGCGGCCCTGATGCGGCGCTTCCCGGTGCAGGTTTGATCAGTGTCGTCGGTCCTGGCACAGGGCTTGGCGTTGCACAGTTGTGGCGCGATGGAACTGGCTACAAGGTGCAGCCGACCGAAGGCGGGCACATCGATTTTGCGCCACTTGATACAATCGAGGACGCCATTCTCGCACGCCTGCGCCAACGCCATCGCCGGGTGTCGGTCGAGCGTGTGGTCGCAGGGCCGGGCATTGTCGATATCTACGAAGCACTCGCCCAGATGGACGGCAGGCCGTTTACACCGCGCACTGATCGTGAATTGTGGGAGTTGGGCACCGCCGGCAGCGATAGTCTGGCAGCGGCAGCGGTTGACCGGTTCTGCCTGTCGCTGGGCAGCGTTGCAGGTGATCTGGCGTTGGCCCATGGCGCAACGGGTGTCGTCATGGCGGGCGGTCTTGGCCTGCGGATCAAGGATACGCTAGTCCGATCGGGCTTTGCGGATCGGTTTTGCGCCAAGGGCCGGTTCGAGGCGCTCATGGCTGCAATCCCGGTCAAGCTGATCACCCATCCGCAGCCCGGGCTCTTCGGCGCGGCGGCAGCCTTCGCGCAGAGCCATCCCGATTGATCGTGTGTTGAACAGTTGGCAGGCTTGCCGGAAAGTCCAACCAATTTTTGATGGAATCATCTGCGCACACAGGTATGGCTTAGCCCCATCGGTTTGTAGCTAGACGATTAAAGAAGAGGTTGTTCAAGATGGAATACGAAACCATTGCGGTTGAGCGGATTGGTAATGTCCTCAAGATTACGCTGAACCGCCCTGAACGTCTCAATGCCTGCCCGCCCAACATGGCTGTTGAAATTGCAACTGCGGTAAGCAGTCTTGATGGCGCGCGGGCTGTGCTGATCACGGGCGCAGGCCGCGCGTTCTGCTCAGGCGCGGATCTTGCCGCCAAGGGCGAACGTTCCATCTCGGGGGGAGAGGGTTCTTACAGCGCCTTGACGTTGTCTTACAACCCGATGATGCAGGCGCTCACCCGTCTGCCCGTACCCGTCGTTACCGCCGTAAATGGCCCGGCTGCAGGGATTGGCTGTTCCATCGCTTTGGCAGGTGATTTCGTTCTTGCCGGACGCAACGCCTATTTCCTTCAGGCCTTTGTGAACATCGGCTTGGTCCCCGACGGTGGCTCGTCGTGGACATTGGCCAGGTTGGTTGGCAAAGCCCGCGCGACCGAGATGATGATGCTGGGCGAAAAGATCGGCGCGGAAAAGGCGGAGAACTGGGGCCTGATCTACAAGGCGGTGGATGATGCTGCCTTGCAGGACGAAGCGCTGGCGCTGGCAACGCGTCTGGCCAACGGCCCGACGGTGGCGCTGGGCGTCATGCGCCAAAACTTGCTGAAAGCGCTTGAGGCTGATTATGCCAGCGCCTTGCAGATCGAAGCTGAAGGCCAGCGAGTAGCCGGCAATAGCGCCGATGCGGCAGAAGGCGGCAATGCTTTCCTTGAAAAGCGCAAGGCCGTGTTTACCGGCAACTAATGCGTTGAATTCCCCACAGATCCCGGCCTGGCCCTGAGGGGAGGGCCGGGGTCAGCGGCTGCGCATCAGGCGCGGGCAAGTTCCTCATCGAGGAACGCTGAGACATCATTCAGATCGACATCGTTGGCGAGGAACGTCTGTCCGATCCCGCGCATTAACAGGAAGGGCAGGCTGCCTGCGTCCATCTTCTTGTCATGGAGCATGTGATCGGCAAGGCGGCGTCCGTCGCAATCAAGGCCTAGCGCATTCAGCGATGCGGGTAGGCCGACCGTGCCGATATGGGCTGCCACGCGTTCCGCATCCTGCCCTGCCATAAGCCCTTGGCGCGCCGAGAAACGTGCGGCCAGAACCATGCCAAGCGCCACGCCTTCACCGTGCAAGAGGCGGTCGGAAAAGCCGGTTTCTGCTTCGAGGGCGTGGCCGAAGGTGTGGCCGAGATTGAGCAGGGCGCGGACGCCGGCGGTTTCCTTTTCGTCTGCTGCAACGATCCGCGCTTTGGCTGAAACGCTGTGGGCGATGGCATACTCGCGCGCCGCTGGATCGCCTGCCAGAAGGTCTAAGCCATTCAATTCGCACCATTCGAAGAACGCTGGATCATCGATCAGGCCGTATTTGACCACTTCGGCATAGCCTGCGCGGACTTCGCGGGGGGGGAGGGTGTCGAGTGCTAGAGGGTCGGCGAGGACCAGGGCGGGTTGGTGGAATGCGCCGACTAAGTTCTTGCCAGCGCTTGTATTTATCGCTGTTTTGCCGCCCACGCTGGAATCGACCTGGGCGAGGAGGGTGGTGGGGATCTGGATGAAGCCGCAGCCGCGTTTGACGATGGAGGCGGCAAAGCCGGTAAGGTCGCCGATGACGCCGCCGCCCAGTGCTATGATCTTGTCTTTGCGTTCAATTTCGTGTTCGAGCAGCCAGTCGATCACGCGGGAAAGGTGCTCCCAGCTCTTGGTGCTTTCCCCCGCAGGCAGGACCAGCCACTCGCTGCGAAGCCCCGCGGACGCGAACGAATCCGAGACAATTTCGCGCCATTTGGTGGCAACTTGGTGGTCAGTGATGACCAATACGTTGTTTTTGCGCAGGAAAGGACGGCAGAATTCGCCCGCCCGCGCCAACACGCCAGCTTCGATGCGGACGTCATAGGGAGCGCCGGCGATGGCGACGGGAATTACAGCCATTGATCGATTGCCCTGAGAATGCGCGACGCCGTGATCTGGTGCGGCTGCGTGGTGCTGATGACGTGGATGGGGGCCTGGCAATAGAACGGTTGGCGTTCATCGCGCAGGCGGGTGAGGATTTCGTGCGGATCGCCGGTTTTCAAAAGCGGGCGATTGTCCTTGCGGCCCACCCGTTCGACCAGCGTGGCAATATCGCTATCGAGCCAGACCGCTATGGCTTTATCCAACACCAGCGCGCGGGTGGAGGCATCGACGAAGGCGCCGCCGCCGGTGGACAGGACTTTGCGATCCGCATGCTGCCCGTCCCCCACCAGCCTTGCGATCACGCGGCGTTCGCCATCGCGGAAGTAAGGTTCGCCATAGGTTGCGAAAATTTCGGGGATGGGCATGTGTGCGGCGCGTTCGATCTCTTCATCGGCATCGACGAAGGGCAGGTGGAGCATGGTCGCCAACTTGCGGCCGATGGTGGTTTTGCCAACGCCCATCATGCCCACCAGCACCAAGGGACGATCAATCCGCCGCGCGATGCGGCCGATTTCCGATGAACTGAGGGGTACAGTATCAAGTTGCATTGCCCGCTTGCCTATACTTGCGCTAGTGCGCGTGGCAAGTATCGCATGTCGAGGCAGATTTGACAGCGGTCGGGGCGGCGCTTGGGCTGTCGGGAGCGAAATGCGCGTGAACAGGATTATTGCCGTGGTTGGCGCACTGGCGTTTGCCGCTGTTGTGGTGTTGGCATGGATCAAAGGTGGGGCGCAGCCGATGCGATGGATCGAACAACCGGTAAGCGCAGGAGCGACGCCACAATGAGCCGCCGGTTTTTCTGGTTGAGCAGTGCGGCAGCTTTGGCGGCCATTTCAGGTACGCTGCTGGCGCAAGAATCGCTGCTGCCACCAGGGTTTGACAATCCGCCTGCGCCCGCACGGCCAGCGCCGCAAAGATCATCTTCACCGGCAAGAACACCGGCACCAACGGCGGTCCGATCAGCTACGCCCACCGCCGCCGTCCGCCCTGTAGCCACGACGCCAGCGCCAGCCTCCGGGCCGTCAAGCGCAGCATCGAGCACATCAACGCCGGTTGTGCAGGCCATTCCTGCAGCCAGCGCGCCGCAGGCTGGCGCAGGACCCATTGGCAACAGCGACGAGGCATTGCTGAAATCGATCGATCCGGCGCTGCTGGAAAAGCTGATCCAATCGGCCAAACCGAAGTTCGATATTCCCCCGTCGGGCCGCCGCAGTCTTGAGATTGTGGGCTTTATCGATCAGGGTGAAGGCGGCTTTCCGGCGGTTTCGACGCATTATCTGAACGGTGCGTTTGTGGAAGGCGTGATCGGCAAGACGCGTGGCCGGTTCGTTTCGCGCTGGGGCCACATCCTTGCCCGCCGCGCGCTCTCCAGCCGATTGGCGACACCGGTGGGCATGAACGGCGCAGACTGGGCCGCGATGCGCGCGCAATTGCTGCTGCGCATGGGCGAGGCCGATGCTGCCCGCGCGATGGTGCAATCGGTGGACAGCGGCAATTTTACCCGCGCGCTTGAAGATGCCGCGCTGGCAAGCTTTGTCGCAACGTCTGATCCGGTGGGGATATGCCCGATCACCGCGTTGACCGCCGCAGGGCGGCCCGGATGGGACTGGGATCTGTCGCGCGCGATCTGTTCGTCGTTCTCGGACGAGGGATCATCAGGGATGGCCCAGCTTGACCGCGCATTGCGGCGCGGCACCGGCAACAAGATCGACATTCTGCTGGCGCAAAAATTTGCCGGAGCTGCCTTGAAGGCCCGTCGCGCGGTGAAGATCGAGTGGGACGGGGTTGAGGCGCTGACACCGTGGAGCATCGGCATGTCCTTTGCCACAGGCATCGAACCGCCCGAGAATCTTCGCCAGAGTGCGGGTGCAGCCTATTCGCTGATGGCGGTGCGCGCGCCGATGCTGCCTTTGGCATCAAGAGCGGCAGCGGCTGATGTGGCGGCGGCGCGTGGTGTCTTGTCATCGCAGGCGATGATTGACCTTTACAGCCAGCTTTATGCGGCGCGCAGCGGTGGGGCAGAGCCGGACGAATGGACGACGCGTTCCGAAACGCTGCGCACGGCCTACTTCGCCAAGGCTGCCGATGATCGCCTTGACGCCATCCGCAAGTTGTGGGGCGATGGCAGTGATCCGGATCGCGCTTTTTCGGGACTGGTGCTGACGTCTTATGCCGCAGCGCGGCTTGCCCCTTCAAACGACATGTCGGACAGCGCTGCGCCGCTGGTTGCTTCGATGTTGACGGCAGGACTGGATCGCAATGCCCTGAAATGGGCACCATTTCTTTCGATTGGCAGCGAGGGCTGGGGGCTGGTTGTGCTCGCCAACCCGGCACGGGCCACGCAAGTTGGCGCTGAGGGCCTGAACGCTTTTGCCGATAACGATGATTCGGAAGAATCGTTGCGCTCGCAATTTCTGGTGGCCGGTTTGATGGGCCTCGGACGGGTTGATCCGGCTGCCGCGCGCAGCTTTGCCGAGAAGATGGAGATCGACCTGAACCGGCAAACGCGGTGGACACGCGCGATTGACGCCGCCGCTGCATCCGGCAATCCGACACTGGTATCCTTGCTGGCTGCCTTTGGCATGCAGGCCGAACGCTGGGACCGGATGACGCCGCTGCATCTGTACCACATCGTTTCAGCGCTCCGCCAAGTCGGGCTTGAAGCCGAGGCGCGGATGATTGCAGCCGAGGCGGTTTCGCGCGTTTGACGTGGTAAAGCCCGCTGCCGAGCCCGAGGTCGAGAGCTTCCTGGCCATGCTGGCGGCGCAGCGCGGAGCGGCGGCCAATACACTGGCGGCCTATCGCCGTGATCTGGCAGGTGCGGCGCTGGTAATCGGCAAACTGGCGCAGGCAACCCGTGAAGACATTGCCAAGCTGGCAGCGGCATGGGTGGAGCTTGCGCCGTCATCGCTGGCGCGCAAAGCATCGGCGTTGCGCCAGTTTTACGGGTTTTTGCTGGATGAAGGCTTGCGCGAGGATGATCCTTCATCCGCCCTGCCGCGTCCGCGTGCGCGGCGCACTTTGCCAAGGCTGCTGGGCCACGAAGCGGTGGGCGCGCTGTTTGTGACAGCAGAGGCGGACGCGGCATCCGGCACGCCCGAGGGTTTGCGCATGCTGGCTTTGCTGGAATTGCTTTATGGTTCGGGCCTGCGCGCGACCGAACTGGTATCCTTGCCGATTGCCGCCGTACCGCGCGATGCGCCATTTCTGACGATCACCGGCAAGGGCGGCGTGCAGCGGATGGTGCCGGTATCGGCCCGATCGGTGAAGGCGCTGGCCGATTGGCTGGCGGTGCGTGGTAGGGGTGGGCGGTTTGTCTTTCCCAGTCCCAAGGGCGGGCATCTATCACGCGTGCGCCTGTTTCAACTGCTGAAAGACTTGGCGCTGCGGGCGGGGCTTGATCCCGAAACCGTCAGCCCGCACGTGTTACGGCACGCATTTGCCACGCATCTGCTGGAGGGTGGTGCCGATTTGCGCGTGCTGCAAACCCTGCTGGGCCATGCCGACATTGCGACGACCCAGATCTATACGCATGTGGATTCCGCGCGGCTTGTGGCCTTGGTGAACGAACGGCATCCTTTGGGAATAGTCGCTAACGGTTGACCACAGGCCCGCGTGCCCTTAGCGGGAACCCCATGATTTCTTATCTCGAGTTCGAAAAGCCGGTCGCCGCGCTCGAAGCCCGTATTGCCGAACTGCGCCAGACGGCGCTGGGCGGCGATATTGATATCGGTTCCGAGATCCGCCGTCTTGAGCACAAATCCGCCGAATTGCTGGCCAGCACCTATCGCGCGCTGACGCCGTGGCAAAAGACGCAAGTGGCACGCCACCCTGCGCGCCCGCACTTCAAGGACTATGTCGAGGCGATCTTTACCGATTTCCTGCCTTTGGGCGGGGACCGGCGGTTTGGCGAGGATCAGGCGATTGTTGGCGGCTTTGCGAAGCTGGGCAACCGGCGGGTGATGCTGATCGGCCATGAAAAGGGCAACGATACGCAAAGCCGCATCCGCCACAACTTTGGCATGGGCAAGCCCGAAGGCTATCGCAAGGCGATCCGCCTGATGGAGATGGCGAGCCGATTCGGCCTGCCAGTGGTGACGCTGGTGGATACATCGGGCGCGTTTCCCGGCGTGGAAGCCGAAGAGCGCGGGCAGGCCGAAGCCATTGCCCGATCAACCGAGGCCTGTCTGGCGCTGGGCGTGCCAATGGTGGCGACGATTGTAGGCGAAGGCGGATCGGGTGGCGCGGTGGCGCTGGCCAGTGCCGAGCGCGTGCTGATGTTCGAACATGCGATCTATTCGGTGATTTCGCCCGAAGGGTGCGCTTCGATTCTGTGGCGCACATCGGAAAAAGCAGCGGACGCGGCTGAAGCGATGAAGGTGACGGCACAGGATTTGCTGGGCCTTGGCGTGATTGACCGGATCGTGCGCGAGCCTGTGGGCGGCGCGCATCGCGATCCGGCAGCGGCCTGTGCCTTGCTGGGCGCGGCAATAACCGAAGAACTGGACGCACTGGCGGGCAAGTCTGCCGATCACTTGCGCCAATTGCGGGCGGAACGGTTCTTGCGCATTGGCGCTTAACGGCTAGCGTTCTGCCTTACTATTTGCGACAAACGGGCATTGTGTTCGGCACCGGTTAAGGTGCCTGCATTCACATTCGTTCGTCCGGGTGGGAGAGGCCGATGCCAGTAACTTTCCGTTTTCGTTCAGCAATACTTTGCGTCACAGCACTATCGGCGCTGGTTGTCCCTGCCATGGTCAGCCGCAATGGTAGCCCTGCGACGGCGCAGGGCGCGATCCAGGCGATCAGCGCAGCGGACCGCAAGCAGGGCGCAGAGGCCCATCCGCAACTGCTTCAGGAATTTGGCGGCGCGATGACGGGGCCACAGGCCAATTACGTGCAGACCATCGGCAAGAACATCGCCGTGCAATCGGGCCTGAGCAATGCGCGCGGCGATTTTACCGTGACGCTGCTCAATTCGCCGGTGAACAACGCTTTTGCGGTGCCGGGCGGATATATCTAT
Organism: uncultured Novosphingobium sp.; assembly: GCA_964609325.1. GTDB lineage: Bacteria > Pseudomonadota > Alphaproteobacteria > Sphingomonadales > Sphingomonadaceae > Novosphingobium. The sequence continues at coordinate 16,283 of CAZSTP010000018.1, forward strand.
GTGACGCGGCAACTGGCGGCGTTGATGAACAACGAAGCCGAACTGGCAGGCGTGCTGGGGCATGAAGTGGGCCATGTGGCGGCGCGGCATTCGGCCAGACGACAGGCTGCGGCCACCCGCAATTCGGTGATCGGGGCCTTGGGCACGCTGCTTTCGGGCGCTTTGCTGGGCAACGGGGCGCTTGGGCAGATCGGGCAGCGGATCTTCTCGACCGGGAGCCAGTTGCTGACGCTGAAGTATTCGCGCGGGCAGGAAACCGAATCCGACAACCTCGGCATTACCTATTTGCAGCGCGCCGGATATGATCCCCGCGCGATGGGGTCTGTTCTGCAAAGTCTGGCCAACCAGAATGCGCTGGATGCCAGTATCAAGGGCACCGCGAATCAGGTGCCCGCATGGGCGAGCACGCACCCTGATCCTGCATCGCGCGTGCGCGCGGCGCTGACGCGGGCGGGAACGGGCGGGGGCATGACCAATCGCGATGCGTTTCTGGCGGGGGTCAACGGGCTGGTCTATGGCGATGATCCCGAGCAGGGGATTGTTGACGGGTCAAAGTTTACCCATCCGGCGCTGCGTTTGTCTTTTGCCGCGCCCAACGGGTTTTATCTGGTGAACGGTACGCGTTCGGTTTCGATTTCGGGGCAGAGCGGGAAGGGCGAGTTTTCGTCTGCGCCGTATAGCGGGGACCTTACGGCTTACGTCAACACGGTGTTTTCGGGGCTGAGCGATCAGCAAATCCGCCCGGAATCGGTGATGACCACAACCATCAATGGCATCAAGGCTGCCTATGGCGCGACGCGTGCCACCAGCGGTGACGGGCAGGTGGATGTGATCGTGTTCGCTTATGAATGGGGGCCGCAGCAGGCTTTCCACTTCTCGACGATCAGCCAGGCAGGGCAGGCCCCGCAGTTCGATGCGATGTTCCGCTCCGTCCGCCGGATCAGCACGGCAGAGGCATCGGCGGTGCGTCCGCGCAAGCTCTCGGTGGTGACGGTCAGGGCCGGCGATACCGTGCAGAGCCTGGCGGGCCGGATGGCCTATACCGACAAGCCGCTGGAGCGGTTTCTGGTGCTGAACGGATTGACGGCGTCGAGCAGGCTGACAGCCGGGCAGAAGGTCAAGATCGTGATTTATTGACCAACCGAAAAGGGGCCGGCAATCGCTTGCCAGCCCCTTTGTCGTAACGGTAGTGGAGCTATTACAGCTTGCCGTCTTGTGCTCGGACCATGTTGGTCGAAACGAGACCGAAGGTCGTGCTGAGCGAGTTGCCCAGCGAACCCATGGCCGTCATCGCGGCAACCGCAACGAGAGCAGCAATAAGGCCGTATTCAATTGCTGTGGCCCCATCTTCATTCTTCAGAACGTGCTGAAAGATTTTCATGATGGAATTCCTGTGTGCAAAGGGTCAATCGGCCTGAGGGGAGAGCCATGCGCGCCCGATCCCCTCAGGCGATCAACAGGCTCTTAGAGCTTGCCGTCTTGTGCGTTGGTCATGTTGGTCGAAACCAGACCGAAGGTGGTGCTGAGCGAGTTGCCGAGCGAGCCCATGGCGGTCATAGCAGCAACAGCCACAAGAGCGGCAATCAGGCCGTATTCGATTGCAGTTGCGCCGTCTTCGTTTGCGAACAGGTCACGGAAAAGCTTCATGGGTAGTCTCCTGGTGTTTGTCTTCATCATCCCGGCCTGCCCAAGAAATTCGTTACCGGAGCAAGCGTTGGTAGTGTTACGGGGGCAATTCTAAAAATTGCGTTAAACCGCTCACAACTTATTTTGGGTGTTGTTGTGGACCATGGTGTAGATGTTGTTGAGCGAGGGCGTGAACTTGCTGAGGCCGGTGGCTGCTGCCAGACCGATCAAAGCTGCAAGCAAGCCGTACTCAATAGCCGTTGCGCCGCATTTATTGAGGATAAGCTTATGAAACAGTGACTTCATGACTTATCCCAATGTTGCGGTATGGCAATATTACGTTACGTTACCTAATAAACCATTGATGGACGCGTTATTGATGAGCGAAGTGCCGCCGGTATTGATTGTGGTGGCGCTGGCGATGATCTCGCCCGAGGGCCACGTGCTTGTGCAGCAACGATCACCGGATAAAGCCCACGGCGGATTGTGGGAATTTCCCGGCGGAAAGCTGGAAGCCGGTGAAACGCCAGAGTCCGCACTAGTGCGCGAAATACGCGAAGAATTGGGCGTTGATGTTGCTACGACCGACCTTGCGCCGCTCTCGTTTGCCAGCAATGCGCCCGCCCATGGCCAGAAAACGGTGCTTTTGTTGTTATACACAACAAAGCGCTGGTGCGGCACACCGGTAGCGCTGGAGGCGGGCACGCATGTGGACTGGGTATCTGCGGCTGATCTGCCTGCATTGCCTATGCCCCCGCTCGACATACCATTGGCACAGGCCCTGATTTCGATGATTGCAGAACCGGTCACTGAAGGGGTTGCCAAAGGGAAAAGACCAACCTAAAGGCGCGTCTCCACGCACCCGTAGCTCAGCTGGATAGAGCATCAGACTACGAATCTGAGGGCCGGACGTTCGAATCGTTCCGGGTGCACCACCCCCCTTTCAGGGCGGATGTGGGGAACTGATCGCACGCAAGTGGGATCGCATAAAATGGTGGGCACCCGTAGCTCAGCTGGATAGAGCATCAGACTACGAATCTGAGGGCCGGACGTTCGAATCGTTCCGGGTGCACCATTTTCCCCCACCTTGAAAATCATCGCCACCAAAAGCACTTCAACCAAAATCACTGGCGCCATCGCAGCATGACCGCGACAGCTTGCTAATCGCGCGGTTAAGTTTAGCATTCCCGAAAATCCACCCGATCAAAGAGTTGGAACGAGGATGCCTGATTTGAAATTGCGCCACACCGGTCTGGCGCTGGCGGCGCTGATGCTGGTTTCCCAGACAGCGGCGGCTGAAGCGCCAAGCGATTTTACGCGCAAAGCCAATGCCGATGCGCTTGCCGGCCTACCCATGACCGACGTGCGCGACTTCGAATTTGCCACGCGCGGGTTTGTGGCCACGCGCAAGGATCCGGTCATTCGTGATGCCGCGGGCAAGCCGGTGTGGAATACCGCTGCCCTTTCGTTTGCCAAGGGACCAGCACCTGCCACCGTGAACCCGAGCTTGTGGCGCCATGCACAAGTGCTGGGCAAGGCAGGGCTGTTCAAGGTGACCGACCGCATCTGGCAAGTGCGCGGGTTCGATATGGCCAACATCACCTTTGTGCGCGGCGACAAGGGCTGGATCGTGATCGATCCGCTGACCGCCACGGAAACGGCTGCGGCAGCCTATGAATTGATTTCAGAGCACGTTGCCAAGCTTCCGGTCAGCGCCATGATCTATACGCACAGCCACATCGATCATTTTGGCGGGGCTGCCGGGCTCAAAGATATGTTGCTGGCCGATGCACCGGTGCTTGCGCCGCAGGGCTTTACCCGCGCTGCGGTGAGCGAGAACGTGATCGCGGGGCCAGCGATGGGCCGCCGCGCCGGATACCAGTTCGGTTTCGGCCTTCCTGCCGGGCCTGAAGGCACGATGGGATCGGGTATAGGCATTGGCGTGGCAGGCGGTAGCCGCTCGCTGGTGCTGCCCACGCGCGAGCTTTCAGAGACGGGCACCGAACTCATGATTGATGGCGTGCGTGTGCGGTTTCAATTGACGCCGGGTACCGAAGCGCCTGCAGAAATGAACGTGGGTTTTCCTGATTGGAAGGTGGCCGATCTGGCCGAGAACGCCAACCCGACGCAGCACAACATCCTGACCCCGCGTGGCGCGGTGATCCGTGATACCAAAGCATGGGCGCAAGGGTTGACCGAGGCGATCGATGTTTATGCCGACGCCGAGGTACTGATCACCAGCCACGGTTGGCCGCGTTTTGGCAAAGCGGTGATTGCCGAATATCTGGCCAAGCACCGCGATGCCTATGCCTATTTGCATGACCAGACGGTGCGGTTGATGAACAAGGGCCAGACGGGTCCGGAGATCGCGGCGCAATTGACCTTGCCGCCCGCGCTGGCGCAGCAATGGTATGACCGGCCCTATTATGGATCGTACAGCTTCAATTCGCGCGCGGTCTACCAGTTTTACATGGGCTGGTACGATGGCAACCCCGCACATCTGGCACCGCTACCGCCAGAAGATGGCGGGCGGCGCTATGTCGAGGCAATGGGCGGGGCCGGGCGGGTGATCGCATTGGCGCAAGCGGCCTTTGCCAAGGGCGATTATGCCTGGGCCGCCGAGCTTTTGAACAAGGTAATCTTTGCCGATGGCGCAAATGCTGCGGCCAAGGCTCTGCAAGCGCGGACGTTCCGGCAGCTTGGCTATCAGAGCGAAAATGCCCTGTGGCGCAATATGTACCTCACCGCCGCCAACGAACTGGACAACGGCGTAAAGGCCGAAGACGTGACGGGCGGCGCGGCTTTACTCGGTTTGCTGCCGCCGTCTGATTTGCTGGATGTGCTGGCAGTGCGCCTCGATCCGGCCAAAGCGGGCGACAATGCCCTGTCTCTTGGCCTTGTTTTCCCGGACAAGCAGGAACAGCACACGGTATCGGTGGCCAACGGCGTTTTGATCCACCGCAGCGGCTTGCGCGAGGGACGGCAGGCAACATTGACGGTGGCTTACAAGGACTTGCTGACCGCACTGTTTGCGGGGCAGCCTTTGGCGGCCAAATTGGCCAGTGGCGAGGCAAAGCTGGAAGGCGATCCGGTGGTTCTGCTCCGGCTTGTCAATTGGCTCGACAAGCCGGACCCGGCGTTCGCCATCGTGACTCCGTAATTGCAAAAATCGCTTCGTCATTGCGCGCCGCGCGAAGCGCAGAGAAGCCATCCAGAGTTGTCTGATACCGCTCTGGATTGCTTCGCTGCGCTCGCAATGACGAAGGGGGATAAGGCTAAGTTCTTCGCGCTTATGCCAACGCCATAATCGCCCTAGATTTCACCACGCTTTGCAAATTGGGAAATGAAGTCTGCGGCGCGGAAGGCCAGGGCTTCGATGGTTTGCGTGGGCTGGCCACGGCCTGATGTGACCATGCTGGAACCATCGCACAGGAACAGGTTTTTCACGTCGTGGGTGCGGTGGTACTTGTCGATCACCGATGTGGCCGGATCATTGCCCATGCGACAGGTGCCGAGCAAATGAACGCCTCCGGTGGCTTCGCCGATCTCGCCCGGCACGATCTGCTTGGCCCCGGCGGCGTCCATGATCTCGACCGCGCGTTCCACCTGCCATTTGGCATGGCTGGTATCATCGGGATGGTCTTTGTGCGTGACGCGGATAGCCGGGACTCCCCACGCGTCTTTCAGATCAGGATCAATGTCGACCCGATTGCTTTCGACCGCGAGCGAGGTGCCGTGGCCTGAACAGTTCATCCAGTAGGTTTAGGATTCAAGGTATTCCTTGAATTCCGGCCCCCAGTTTGCGGTGCCTTTGGGCACGCTTTGCCCCCAGGTGAGCGGACCGCCCGAGCGGGCATCGAAGCCGCCGCCGCCATAAAAGCCGCGCTTGGGATCGGAATCATAGAAATCGTGCATGATCCGCGTGACGTTGGCACCTTTGTATTCATTCAACGGGTGTTCGAACCGCGCCATCGCGCCGCCACCCTTGTTGAACATCAGGTAGCGGCCCACCGCTCCGCTGGAATTGGCAAGGCCCTGCGGCGCGGAACCGGTGGCCGAATTGAGCAACAGGCGGGGCGTTTCGGCACCATTGGCGCAAACCACGACCGCGCGGGCATTCTGGAACTGCTCCTGGCGATCACTATCATAGTAGTGGACGCCGGTTGCGCGGCCGGCCTTGTTCATGCCGATGCGGAAGACATAGCTTTCGGGGCGAACTTCACAGCGACCGGTGGCTTCGGCTTCGGGGATCACGGTCCAGACCGAGGATGATTTGGCCTTCACCTCGCAAGCAAAACCGCCGCAAAGGCCGCATTGGATGCAGGGCGGGCGGTCTTTGTACATCACCGAATTGATCGCCATCGGCGCGGGGAAGGGGTGCAAGCCGAGCTTCTTTGCCCCGCGTTCAAACAGGACGCCCGATGCTTTTACCGGCAGGGGCGGCATCGGATAGGGCTTGCTGCGCCATGGATCGAACGGGCTGGCCCCGGCAAGGCCCGATACGCCGACTTCCCATTCCACCTTGGTGTAATAGGGTTCGAGTTCGGCATAGGTGATCGGCCAATCGACGAGGTCTGCCCCCTCGATTGCGCCAAGGCGGCTGCGTTCGATAAAGTCGATTTCGTGCAAACGCCAGAAATTGGCGTTGAAGTGCGAACTGCTGCCGCCGACGACGCGGGCATAAGTCAGCGGATTTCTGCCCGAGACTTTTTCCGCCTTCTGGCTTTCGGTGTTGCGGAAGGTTTGCGGGTTGGTGGCGGGATTGTTGGTGATGCCCGACAGGTTGCGGTACTTCAGCTCGTCATGTTCGAATTCGTGGGCATCAAGGCGCGGGCCTTGCTCCATCACGACAACGCTGTTGCCGGCGCGTGCCAGTTCGCGGGCCATGATGCCGCCGGATGCGCCAGAGCCGACCACGATGAAATCGACGGTTTCGCTGGTCTTGAATGTTTTGCGCTGCATCGGGCTGCTCCGTCAGGCGGTGTAGGGCTTGGTGCCGGGATAGGGCTCAAACCCCGGGTAATCCTGATCGTAGAAGCCAAAGGGCGGTTCCCACGCGTGGTTGTTTTCCACCCCGATCAGCTTCCAACCGAGGTAGTCGGCATTGCCGCCGTACTTGGGCAGGGCGAGCAGTCCGAGCACGGTGAGCCGGCGCACCGCAAGGAAGAAGGGCGTTGTCTCGACCTGCTTCAGGAACGCGATCTGTTGCGGTTCGGGCGCGGAGGAGAATGGCACATCGGCCCCGTTGGCCTTGGTATAAGCGGCCATAAACTCGCCAAGGCCTTGGCGGAATGCTGGCAATTGTGCGGCAAAGAAGCTGCCCAGCGCATTGTCGATGAAATAGAGCACATGCGCATCCCTTGCGCCGGGGGTGGTTCCGCCCGGCACGATCAGGTTTGAAATGGCATCGATCTGCGCCGCTTCGCCCGGTGAAAGTGTTTTGATCGTGGTGGGAGGCGCATCGGCATCGTGTGCGCCATGGCCGGAATGTTCAGCAGCCGCAGCGATTTGTGACCAATTGGTGGCAATCCAGCCCGCGCTGGCCAGATTGCCGATGGCCGTCAGAAACTGACGCCGTGACGGGACTGTTAGTTCCATAAAGCCGCTCCGGTTTTGGCTGGAAAGCGGGACGATAAAGGGCAGCCATGGTGCGCGGCGGGAATACGGAGAACAGCGCATATACAGCATAAGGGTGGGCGGAGGCGCAGCGCGGCGGGGGCCGGAATGCGCCTGCCTGCGTAACGGTGCGGCAAGTTATCCGTGGCATATCGCTATACGCTGTCATTAGCGCTTGAATCGGCATGGGAATTGTGATTCAGTGCAATTATGAAGTCGCGCAGAACTCCTTTGCTTCCCAAAGACAGTGTGACCCAGTCGCTTGCGCTGGTGGCGTTGCTGGCGCTTGGTGCCATCGGTGTTGCCGGGCCAAGCGGGTTGCTGGCTTGGGGCGAACATGCCCGCCTGCTTGAGCAGCGCGAGGAAGAAATCGCCCGTCTTTCGGCAGAGCGTGACCGCATCAAGAATCGCGTTGCCCTGCTTGATCCCCGCCATGCCGATCCCGATCTGGTCGGCGAATTGCTCCGCAGCAATCTGAACATGGCACATCCTGACGAACTGGTTATCCCCGTCCAGCCTTGATGGGATCCCTGTTGCGGGAACCATCAATGCCGTGAAGCGTAGCCTTGCCAACAGGCCGGGGGGCTGTACTGCCTTGGATGCGGTGTGCTGCAACGGAGTATCGCGGGATATGCAGGTGGCGGGGAATACGTGACGCAATCGGGCGATCAGCAGGCAGATCACGACGAAAGCGACCATACAGGCGAGACGCCATCGGTGTGGCGCTATGCCATGGCCACGCGGGCGCACGCGGTCATCGATGCGGCCGATTACTTTGCCTTGATGCGCGAGGCCATGATGCGGGCGCAGCAGCGTATCATGCTGATTGGCTGGGATTTTGACACCCGGATCAGGATAGGCGGCGGGCGCAGGTGGTGGAACTTGCCGCGTCGCAAGGTTGCTCCGGCGCGGCTTGGCGCGTTCATCGTATGGCTCGCCAACCGCCGCAAAGCACTGGACGTGCGCGTGCTGAAATGGAACTTCGGTGCGCTCAAGGCCGTTTTTCGCGGATCGATGATGCTCGATCTGCTGCGCTGGTGGCGGCATCCGCGCATCGTGTTCAAGCTGGATAGCGCGCATCCGCTGGGATGCAGCCACCACCAGAAGATCGTGGTGATCGATGACCGATTTGCCGTGTGTGGCGGCATCGACATGGCGGGCGACCGTTGGGACACGCGCGAACATCCGGACAACGACAAGCGGCGGCGTGGTCCGGGCGGCAGGCCCTATGGACCATGGCACGATTGCACGATGCTGCTGGAGGGCGATGCGGCGGCGTTGCTGGGCAAGTTCGGGCGGACCCGCTGGGAGCAGGCGGGTGGCAAGCGTCTGCTGCCCTGCAAGCCGCAGGAAGCCTCGCCCTGGCCTGCGCAAATCGAGGCGGAGTTTCGCAATGTCGAGGTGGGGATTGCGCGCACGCGGTCCCAATATGCGAGCGCTGGCGAAATCCGCGAGATCGAGGCGCTGTTTCTGGAGCATATCGCACGCGCGAAAAAGCACATCTATTTCGAAAACCAGTACTTCGCCTCACGCAGGATCGCCGAGGCTATTGCGGTGCGGATGGCCGAGCCCGATCCGCCCGAGGTGCTGCTGATCAACCCGCAAAGTTCGGATGGCTGGCTGGAGCAGACGGCGATGGACGGGGCGCGGGTGCGGCTGATCCAGGCCATTCAGGAAGCCGATCACAAGCGCCGGTTCTCAGTCTGGCATCCGGTAACGGCAGGCGGAACGCCGATCTATGTGCATTCCAAGCTGACGATTGTGGACGATGAAGTGCTGCGGATCGGTTCGGCAAACCTCAACAACCGTTCGATGGGGCTGGACAGCGAATGCGACGTTTTTATCGATAGCGCGCGGCCTGCCAATGCGCATTGCGGGCGCATAATCCGCAATTTGCGTATTTCGTTGCTGGCAGAGCATTGCGGTGTGACGCCCGAGCGGGTAGCGGAACGGCTTGACCAGCATGGCGGGATGGCGGCAATGATCGGATCGACTGCCAAAGCCGGAAAGCGCTTGATTCCATTCGTTCCACACCCGTTGAGCGATGCCGAAAAAGCTTTGGCCGACAACGAAGTGCTGGACCCCGAGCGCCCGGAAGAGATCATCTCGTTCTATCGCAAGGGTCTGTTTACGAGCCGGATCTTGAACCGGCCAAAGGGATAAGAGGGGCGTGCGATGAACGATGTGAGAGGGCCTGAAGATATGGGGCCTGAAGATGCAGACGATCTGGCCCGTGGTAAGATTCCCGTTCCGGCTGACGTGCAAGAGGCGATCCGCACCCTGATCCGCTGGTCTGGCGATGATCCGGCGCGCGAAGGCTTGCTCGATACGCCAAAGCGCGTGGCGCGGGCGTGGAAAGAGTATTGCATGGGTTACGGCGAAGACCCTGCCAAGCACCTTGAGCGCCAGTTCGAGGAAGTGGGCGGCTATGAGGAGATCGTGCTGCTCAAGGACATTCCGTTCCAGAGCCATTGCGAACACCACATGGCCCCGATCATCGGCAAGGCAGCGATTGCCTATTTGCCGCGCGACAAAGTGGTGGGTATTTCGAAGCTCGCCCGCGTGCTGCATGGCTTTGCCCGCCGGTTGCAGATCCAGGAGCGGCTGACCGCCGAAGTGGCGCAGTGCATCTGGGAAAACCTGAAGCCTTATGGCGTCGCTGTGGTGATCGAGGCAAGCCATGCCTGCATGACAGCGAGAGGCGTGCGTACGCCGGGCGTGGGCATGGTGACGAGCCGGATGATGGGCACGTTTCTGGACGACACCAAGAGCCGCAAGGAAGTGCTGAGCCTGATGGGGTATTGACGCAAAGGCTGGCAACGAAACGTCACAGACCAGTCTCCCGGCATTTACGGCAAAGGCCTAAGTGT
>CAZSTP010000019.1:0-25625 GCA_964609325.1 uncultured Novosphingobium sp.
GTCCACCATGTCCCCGTACAAACGTCTACCATGTCTCCGGTCTATACAGCTTGACCCGGGGCGACGAGAGGGGGCGTCTGCTCTTAGGGGTTCGTGCTGGCATTGTTACACCCCTCTTCCTTCGTCACCCTGAACTTGTTTCAGGGTCCATCCATCCGCTCGAACGGTGGCTTGCGTTGAGAAATGGATCCTGAAACAAGTTCAGGATGACGGCGGTTTTTGGGAATTGGGCGGTATTCGTTGAATAACAGGAAGTGGGTGGCTTTCTGCCATTGCACGCTGCAAAGCATTCTAGCATTAAGCCGTGGATGAAACGCCCAACAAAAATCCTGCCATGTGTTCTGTCTCTCGGTTTAATGATGGGGTGCAACGACGGTTCAACAGCTCCGAGCGACAATTCAGCAAAAGCTGAGCTTGGAACCTATCCAGAGGAATGTAGCGAGCCAAAGGCACCGTTTCGGACAGCCAAGGATGGTTTAGAGCATCATGGGATGGTCTTCGACTTAAAATTAGCTCGAGATAATCGCGTTTTGCTTAACGGTAAAGAAATTGAGCAATCTGAGCTGCCTGTCGTCGCGAATGAGGCAAACGATCTGTCGCCGGCGCCATATTTTGTGCTCGATATTGAGTCAGGAACGCCGTGCAGATTTGTGAGCGAGCTCCGCTCTAATCTTGGAGAGACTGCTCTGTGTAGATCAGGTCGCTGCGCAGAGGGCCGTGACCCGAACAGTTGGCCAATCACGGGGGGACCGTAGCCTTAATGGCTGAACCATGTCTAATGGCAGCAACAGCGTCGCTTCCAGAACAGCAGCTTTAAAACGGAAAACCTGAATAGCCGCCGTGCCTCAAGCCCACCCCTCACAAAAAGTTGTTCGGCCAGATCATCGTGCGCCACATGTGCGCGGTTGGTGATCCGTCAAAGCCCAGCCCCTCTTCGGGCTCGCGGAAGTTCCTTGCGATCACGCCCGCCAGTTCTTCCGGCTCCACCACCGGAAAGTCGTCGAAGAAGTAGGTGTCGTAAAGCGTGACCTGCCGCGCGGTCATGTACCACTCGTGGTTCTTGGCATATTCGGCATCGCGCAGCAGGTATTCGGGCACTTCGTAATCAGGCCCGAAGAACTTATGGTAGCTTTCGGGATAGGCATAGCCGACGCTTTCATCGGGCACGTATCGCAGCGCCTGATGGTACTTCACCGCAAAGGCCACTTCGGGATCGACATAAGGCGCGATCAGTTGCGCGCTCCAATAGCCGTGGTCGGAGCGCACAAGGCAGCCGTTGGAAATGTCGTGCAGCAAACAGGCGAGCACGACCTTTTCGGGCAGGCCATCATCCAGCGCGCGCTTGGCGCTGACCAAAAGGTGCCGCACCGTAATATCGCCAAAGCGGCAGCGGAAGAAATCGAGCAGGCGGGGCCGTTCGGGCATGCGCGGCAGGGCGGGATTGTCGCCCATCATCATCACGGTTTTCGGGTTCAACCGCCGCAGCAGCTCGGCCTCGTTGTCCACAAAGCCGGTGCCCACCCAGCCCACGGGGGATGGGTAAATCAGTCGTTCGCGTCCGGCCTGCGGCCAGCTTCTTTCGCTGTCATCCATCGGGAAAGGGTAGGCGCGGTGGCGGTTTTGGGCAAGCGTAGTAGTGCCCACCCCGCTGCGACGGGTCTGAGTCGATCCAAAGCAAGTCCCGTTCATGTCGAGCGAAGTAGAGACACAATGCGCAGTGTCTCTACTTCGGTCGACACGAACGGGGGTTGGACAATTGACTTGAAGAAACTCAGCGCCGCTTCGCCATCGGCGTTTTTCCGCGCAGTTTCTCCGCCTCGGCAATGGCGGCTTTGGCGATCGGTTCCATGACAGCATAGCCCTTGGCATTGGGGTGGATACCGTCTGGTGCCAAGTCGGGGTTGATGCCGCCCTCGGCGTTGACCAGCGCTTTGTGGTAATCGGCGAAGGCTGCACCGCGCGCTTTGGCATAGTCTTTGAGCCAGGTGTTGAGCGCGACGACTTGGGGTGCGGGCGTAAGGTTTGGCCGCCACGGAAACTTTGCTGCGGGCAGGATGCTGCCGAGGACCACCGCGATGCCGTTGGCGCGCGCCAGATCGACCATCGCTGCGATGTGGTTGGTGTACATCTCGGGGCTGGACGGGCCGGTATTGCCCGCCACGTCGTTGGTGCCGATCATGATGTGCACCACTCTGGGGCGCAGCCGCACGACATCCTGATAGAACCGCACCAGCGCCTGCGGGCTGGTCTGCCCGCTGATCCCGCGCCCCACCGCGCCGCTGACAAACAGCGATGGCGCAAGCGCGACCCAGCCCTCGGTGATCGAATCGCCGATGAACACCACACGCGGGGCTTGGGCGATCTGCTTGTCGGCCTCGGCATAGCGGCACAGCCACGCCCAGTCGTTCTGGCGAACGTAGGGGTGGCCGGCGTGAAAGCCCTGCGTCTGCACAGGGCAAGGCCTGTCGCTCATCCCTTCGGGAACGGCTGCTGGCGCTGGCGGGCGGTTCTGCGCCAGTGCGGGCGTTGAAAGCAGTGCCAGCGCCAGCAAAGCCTTGCGCATCAGATGATCCCGATAGCCTTGCCAGCGCGTTCGAACATGCCGATGATGGTCTGCACCTGATCGGCGGTGTGTTCGGCGCAAAGCGAACAGCGCAGCAGCGTCATGCCCGCAGGTGTTGCCGGTGGGCGGGCGAGGTTGACGTAAAGGCCTTCGTGCAGGAGCGCTTCCCACATGGCGGCACCGCGTTCAAGATCGGGCATGATCACTGCGATGATCGCGCTTTGCGCCTCGGGCGTGCCCAGTTGGAAGCCCAGATCGCGCAGGCCCTTGTGCAACACGCGCGAGCTTTCCCACAGCTTGTCGCGTTTGGCTTTGCCATGCATCAGCTTGCGGATCGAGGTTGTGGCGGTGTGCATCACGCTTGGCGGCAGCGAGGCAGTGAACACATAGGGGCGGCAGACGAGGCGGAGGATTTCAAACTTGGGATGGTTCGAAACGCAGAACCCGCCCACGGTGCCGACCGACTTCGAGAACGTGCCGATCACGAAATCGACATCTTCAAGGCAGCCCTGATCTTCGGCCACACCGCGCCCGTTGGGTCCGATGAAGCCCATCGAATGTGCTTCATCAACTAACACCATCGCGCCGTGCGATTTGGCGATGCGGATCATTTCCTTGAGCGGGGCGATATCGCCCAGCATCGAATAGACGCCTTCGAGGATGACCAGCTTGCCCGCGCCTTCGGGAATGCGCTTGAGGCGCTTTTCCATGGCTTCGATATCGTTGTGCTTGAACGGCACCACTTCGGCATCGCCCATCTTGCAGCCGTCCCAGATCGAGGCGTGGCTGTCGATATCGAGCACGATGTAATCGCCTTTGCCCGCGATCGTGCTGATGATGCCGAGGTTGGCCTGATAGCCGGTTGAGAAGACCATGGCATGATCCATGCCGTAGAATTCCTTGAGCGCTTCTTCACAGGCGCGGTGCCCGGCATAAGTGCCGTTCAGTACGCGGCTACCAGTGGTGCCCGAACCGAAATCGTCAAACGCCTGCTTGCCCGCTGCAATTACATCGGGATCAAAAGTCATCCCCATGTAATTGTAGGTGCCGAGCAGGATCGTCTCACGCCCGTTGCACACCGCGACGGTGGGCGAGATCACGCGTTCCATCACCAGATTGAACGGGTCTTCGACCCCGCCTGCCAGCAGCGCGCGGCGCTGTTCGATCAGGGGATCAAACTTCGAAAAAAGGTCGGTCATGCGCTTGTGTTATCCTCTGCCTTCGGCAACCGGGGTTTCAGCCCTGTAGCTTTGTCACCGCGTCGATCAGCTGACCATATGTCTCAATTTCAGCTTGCTGGTTCATGCTGATGATGATGTCGAAATCATCTTCGATGGCGGCAACGAAGTCCATCACGGTTAGGCTGTCCCATTCCAGATCGCCGGCAAAAGTGGTCGCTTCGGTGACTGCGACGCCCTTTTTGTTAAAAGGTTCAAGCAGTTCGGCGATTTTCTCGGCAGTTGCGGCGCGATCCATGTTTCTTTTCTCCAACGGGCAGCCCTCGGGCGGTTAGCCCCTGCCAGACGATTAAGGCGGAAAAGCGGCCATTGCCCCTGCTTGTCAAGCGCGGCAACAGTGTGTCATCCCCGATTAACTGAAGATTATGCGAAAAACTGGAGGGAAGATCATGGCTGCAATCGGAGACCCGTCTGCAAAATCTGCCGCAACGCCCTCGATGCTTTCCCCTACCGGCTTTTCCAATCACGCCATCCATCTTGTCCGCACCACCCAGCAGATCAACCTGTCGCTGAGCCAGATGGCAGACGCCAAGGCCTCGATCCTGATGGGGGCGACGTTTGTGGTGTTCACCATTGCGGTGGGGCAATCGAGAAACGGGGCGATGCCCTTGTCGCTTGGCGTATTGGCGCTGTTCGCGTTCATATCGGCCATGTGCGCGGTGTTTGCCGTGTTGCCGAGCGTGAGTGGACCGGGCAAGTCAACCGTGACCGGCGCCAAGCCAAACAAGCTGTTCTTCGGCTATTTCACCCACATGGATGAAGACGAGTGGACGGATTCGATCCTGGCCGAATTGCATGCCGACGAAACCGTGTTCCGCACGATGCTGCACGACATTTACCAGAACGGCCAAGTCCTCCAGCGCAAGAAGTACCGGTTTCTGAGCTATGCGTACAAAAGCTTCATGGTCGGGTTGTGCCTGACGGTGATCGCGTTTGTGATCGAGCACGCCGGAAATGTGGTGGTTTGAAAATTCAGACCAGCTTGTTCACTGCCACCATGAACGGGCCGATCGATACCGGCTTGGCGAGATAACCTTCGGCACCGGCATCGCGAATCGAATCCTCGTCACCCTTGCCGGCATAAGCCGTGACGGCGAGGATCGGGATCGCTTTCAGATCATCGTCGGCCTTGATCGCGGTAATCAGGTCCATGCCGGAAACTTCGGGCAACTGGATATCCATGATGACCAGATCGGGCATGAACTGGCGCGTCTTCGCAATAGCCTCACGCCCGTCGGACACAGGCTCGACCTCGAACCCGTTGGCACGCAAAAGGTCGCAGAAGAGCTTGCGGTTAAGGTCGTTGTCCTCGACAACCAGAATTCTTTTTGCCACTGACAATCGTGTTCCCGGACGGCATGGCTTTGCCGCTTTCAGGACCACCCATATTGCCCGAGAAAGGCCCTGACAATCATTCGCGAACCCGCTTCACCGCCTGATGCATCCGCATTGGCCCTTCAGGCCCTTGGCTGGGTGCTGTCTGACGGCCCAAGAGCCGAGCGTTTTCTGGGATTGACCGGGCTGACGCCGGAGGAATTGCGCGCCGGTCTAGGTGAGCCTGCGGTTCTGGGCGCGGTTCTCGATTTTTTGGCGAATCATGAAGGTGACCTTGTCAATGCGGCAGCGGCACTCGACATCTCGCCCGCGGCCCTGATTGCCGCACGAAAGGAATTAGCATGAGCCGCCCCTTGATCATCAGCGATTGCGACGAGGTGCTGTTGCACATGGTCGCCCCGTTCCGCGATTGGCTGGCGGAAAAGGAAGGCGTGACCTTCAAGATGGACAAGGCCGATTTTGCCAAGGCGCTGCGGTATACAGCCGATGGTGCCCAAGTGCCGCCAGAGGAAATCTGGAACTTGCTCAATCGCTTTTTCGATACCGAAATGTACCGGCAGCAAGCGATTGCGGGTGCGGTTGCCGGGATCAACACGATTGCCGAGAATGCAGACGTGGTGATCCTGACGAACCTGAACGACCATCGCCGTGAAACACGCACGCAGCAATTGGCTGATGTGGGCATCAACGCCCGGGTGTTCACCAATCAGGGGCCAAAAGGGCCGGCGCTGAAGGCCATTCTGGACGAGTACAAGCCAACGCGGGCACTGTTTATCGATGATCTGCCGCAGCACCATGATTCGGTAGGGCAATTGACGCCCGAGGTGATCCGGCTGCACTTGTGCGGGGAGCCGATGATTGCACCGCACATCGATTGCGCGCATCAGGCAGGCCATGCCCACGCGCGGATTGACCAGTGGGACGCGGCGCTGCCGTGGATCCTTGAACAAATGCACGGAGAAGACGCGTGACCGATAAAGTTGAAGCCCGTTTGGCCGAGCTGGGTCTGACCTTGCCGCAAGCCGCAGCGCCTGTGGCAGCTTATGTGCCTACGGTCGAAGCGGGCGGGTTGCTGCACGTTTCGGGGCAATTGCCGTTTATTGATGGCAAGCTGGTAACCGGACGTCTGGGCAAGGACGTCAGCCTTGAGGAAGGCAATGCGGCGGCGCAGGCATGTGGATTGATGATCCTTGCGCAAGTCAAAGCCGCGCTGGGATCGCTCGACCGGGTGGAGCGCGTGGTGAAGCTGGGCGCGTTCATCAGTTCGGCAAAGGATTTTACCGATCAGCCAAAGGTTGCCAATGGTGCATCGGAATTGATGGTTGCAGCCTTTGGCGATGCGGGCAAACATGCGCGCAGCGCGGTGGGCGTGCCGGTTTTGCCATTGGGAGCGGCTGTGGAAGTCGACGCTATCTTTGCTATTCGCTCTGCTTGACAGGTTTCTTGTCGCCGCGCCCGATCCGGCGCGTGTGGGCTGGCTGCGCGGGGTAACTTACGCGCATCGCGGGCTGCACGGTGCCGGAGCCAATGGCGGCGTGCCGGAAAACTCGCCCACCGGATTTGCCATGGCGATTGAACAGGGGCTGGGCATCGAATGCGATGTGCAGCGCACCGCCGATGGCCAAGCCGTGGTGTTCCATGACTGGGAGCTTGACCGGTTGACCGGCGAGACCGGCGTCGTGCTTGACCGGCGGATGGACCAGTTGACCAAAATCGGTTTGAGCGGCAGCGCCGATTGCATCCCGACATTGCGCGAGTTTCTGACGCAAGTGGCCGGACGCGTGCCCGTGCTGATCGAATTGAAATCCCGGGGTGATTTGCGCGCGGCACCGCTGTGTCTGGCGGTGCGGCGTGCGCTTGAAGGCTATCGCGGGCCGGTGGCGGTGATGAGCTTCGATCCGCGCGTTTCACGCTGGTTCAGGCGCTATTCGCCGCACATCGTGCAAGGACTGGTGGTCACCGAAAACGGCAGCCGTACGCTGCTGGCGCGGATCAAGCTGCATCTGGCGTTCTGGCAGGCCAAGCCACAATTTCTGGCTTGGGATATCCGCGATTTGCCCAGCAAATTTGCGGCGACACAGCGCAAGCGCGGGTTTCCGGTTTTGACGTGGACCGTACGCTCGGCAGAGCAGACCGCACGCGCGGCAGACTGTGCCGATGGACCTATTGCCGAGGGTGCAGGGCTGGGGGCATAAGGCCTGAGTGACCTATACAGCCCGCATCCACAAATCGGTTTCCGAAATCGCCGCCGCGGATTGGGATCGGCTGGCCGGGGATGGCAATCCGTTTGTTTCCCACACTTTCCTCAAGTTGCTTGAGGATTCGCGCTCAGTGAGCGCGCGCAGCGGCTGGTCGCCCTTGCCGATTGTGATCGAGGGCGAGGATGGCCGTCCGGCGGCGGCCCTGCCCGCCTATCTCAAGAGCCACAGCCAGGGCGAATATGTGTTCGACCATTCGTGGGCGGATGCGTGGGCCAGAGCTGGCGGGGAGTATTACCCCAAATTGCAGATCGCAGCGCCGTTTACGCCCGCCACGGGGCCGCGGTTGCTAGTGGGCGACCAGCCCGAGCTGGCCCTGCCACTGCTACGCGCCGCTGAACAATTGTGCGAAAACAATGGCCTGTCATCGGCACACGCGACGTTCATCATGCCTGAGCAACTGCCTTTGTTCGAAGAGGCAGGGTGGATGCTCCGCAGCGATATCCAGTTCCACTGGGACAATCGCGGCTATGCCAGCTTTGACGATTTTCTGGCGGTGCTTTCATCCGACAAGCGTAAGAATCTGCGCAAGGAACGGGCCAAGGCGCAAGACGGCATCGAGATTCGCGCGCTTACCGGCGCGGATATCAAGTCCGAGCATTGGGATGCGTTCTGGATTTTTTATCAGGATACCGGTGCGCGCAAATGGGGGCGGCCATACCTGACGCGTGAGGCCTTTGACCTGATCGGTGAGCGGATGGCCGACAAGGTGCTGCTGGTGCTGGCGTTTCTGGATGGCCAAGCCGTAGCGGGAGCGATCAACTTTATCGGCAGCGACGCGCTCTATGGCCGCTATTGGGGCGCACTGATCGACAAGCCGTTCCTGCACTTCGAACTGTGCTATTATCAGGCGATTGATGCCGCGATTGCCTTGCGACTTGCCCGCGTGGAGGCAGGCGCGCAAGGTGGGCACAAGCTGGCGCGCGGTTATGCGCCGGTGCAAACGTGGTCAGCGCACTATATCGTCGATCCCGGCTTTCGCCGTGCGGTGGCCGATTTTCTGGTGCGAGAGCGCGCCGGGATTGCGCAAGACCAATTGCTGCTGGGAGAGCGCACGCCTTTCAAGAAGGGGTGATAGTC
Source organism: uncultured Novosphingobium sp. (assembly GCA_964609325.1). Classification (GTDB taxonomy): domain Bacteria; phylum Pseudomonadota; class Alphaproteobacteria; order Sphingomonadales; family Sphingomonadaceae; genus Novosphingobium. The sequence goes on from CAZSTP010000019.1 coordinate 8,475, forward strand.
TACGTCCGGATGTGCTGCTAATCTTTACTCATGCCTCCGGTCATCACTGTCTTTGCCGATTCGCCTGATCGTGGACGCGGTCTTGCCCGCGATATGCGCGTGCGTTGGGCACTGGCTGAGGTCGGGCAAGCCTACGATGCACGCTTGCTTTCGTTTTCCGAGTTAAAGGCGCCGGCGCATTTGGCGGTGCATCCGTTTGGGCAAATCCCGACCTTTGAGCACGAAGGCGCTGCAATGTTTGAAACCGGAGCTATCGTTTTGCACATAGCCGAGCAGCATATGGGTTTATTGCCTGGCGAAGCATCAGAGCGAGCCAAAGTTCTCTCTTGGATATTTGCAGCGGTGGGAACGGTGGAACCGGTGATCGTCGAGCGAGAGATGGCAGGACACGTTGAGCGGGAATACGATTGGTATTCGCAGCGGTTGCCGATCATGGAGGATCGTATTCGCAACAGATTGGCAAATGTAGCCTCGGCATTGGGAAGCGCCAGATGGTTGGTCGGGCAATTTAGTGCGGCGGATTTGCTGATGATTGATGTGCTACGCCGCCTTGGAAATTCTACTTTGCTCGAAGAATTTCCCAGCCTTTGTAAGTACGTTGCCCGAGGCGAGGCACGGCCTGCATTCAAGGCTGCATTTGATGCGCAATTGGCGATTTATCAAGCCAATCAAGCGCGAGTGGTGAGTGATTGAGCCTGAGTTAAGCAGCAGCGCGCCCAGCACGCAGCCATTCACGGGCGCGGCGTTGGGCCTCGGCGATTTCGCGTGCGGTCATCTCGTCGGCGATGTCAGAGCGGCACAGCGCCGCTTCTTCGTGGCCACCGACAGCGGCAAGATTGAACCACTTGTGGGCCTCGACCAGATCGCAGGCAACGCCGTGGCTGCCGGTGGAAAAGGCAACGCCCAGATCAAACAGCGCGTTGCTATCACCGTTGGTGGCAGCAGCAAGGCACGTGGCCACAAGCAAATCGGCGGCCTTGGTCGATTCTGCTGTAACGCGAAGGCTGCTTTCGTCGGCAACCAGTTTCATCCAGGAATGTGTCATTTCCCAATACCCCTGTGTTGGAGCACAATCCTGATGCTGCTCCGATGGGGCCAAAGTCTCCAATCTTGGTCAATAAATAGTTAACGTGCCGAATCTTCTGTTGGGGCATGAAACACAGCAGACACGATTGCCTGCCAAGGCGGGTGCTTCAGGCATCCTTAATGCGGGGAATGCGCCAAATAGCTTGTGCCCTTTTCGGGCGGTGCCTATAGGCCCGCAAGTACTGAGTCCGTTCGCCTGAAAGGGAAAAGAAACGGGCCGGGAGGGGTGAGCAGCTTGTTACGCGGAGGGCCGAATGGCTGGGGTCTTGAGTGACGAAATCGATGTCTTGGCAAAGGCGCGTCGCGCCCTGTCAGGTGATTATGTGCCCACGGACGACGAACCCTATATGAACGAGGCGCAGCAGGATTATTTCCGCAAGCTGCTCCTTGAATGGAAGAAGTCGATTCTCTCCGCTTCGGCTGGAACCCTCTCGGCATTGCAGGACGGCCCGATCCGTGAGCCTGACCTCAATGATCGCGCATCGAGCGAAACCGATTGGGGCATCGAACTGCGCACCCGTGATCGCCAGCGCAAACTGATTGCCAAGATTGATTCGGCCATGCGGCGGATCGATGAAGGCGAATATGGTTATTGTGAAGTGACAGGGGAACCGATTGGCCTTGGCCGCCTTGTCGCCCGGCCAATCGCCACGATGACGGTCGAAGCGCAGGAAGCACATGAACGGCGTGAGAAAATTTCGCGCGACATGTGATCTGCTGGCCGCTGCCAGGCGGGACGCGAGGTCGCTCAAGTTGGTTAATTTGTGTCTGGGCTAACGCATCGTTAACCTTAATTGTTCAAAGTTTCTCCACGAATTTCTGTGAGTATTGCACGTGCAGGCGCATACGGCGCACCGCTTCGTGATGAAACTCTGGCAGTGGCAGGACCTTTGGTGACGGACATGGACCATCGGCAGTTATCGCGTGACAGCCTTTTCCTGATGGCAGAAGTGCGCCTTGTCGGGTCCGAGGCGGAATATCGCGTGAAAGTGCGCAACCTGTCCGCCGGTGGTATGATGGCCGAAGGTCCGATGACCGTACAGCGCGGCAGTCATGTCGAGGTGAACTTGCGCAATATCGGCTGGGTTCAGGGCGTGGTCGCATGGATTCAGGATAACCGCTTTGGCATTGCCTTGCTGAAAGAAATTGATCCAAAGCTGGCGCGGGCACCACTGGTGGTTGGTGAAAGTACGCCCCGCTATGTAAAGCCGCCGATCTCGTTCCACGGCACCGGACCCATGCGCAAAGTCTGAAGTTACGCGGAGGCTTTTGCGTAGCAGGCGATACAGGGCCTGACCTTGGCCCGCTGTTCTGCTACGCTAACCCAATGGCCGGTCGTTTTCCCGCAATCCTAGCAATCGTGCTGGCGCTTGGCGCTTGTGGCAAAAGCCAGGATGGCGCGCTGGGTATTGCCGTGATCGGTGATTCGGCGGTGCTGAAAGAGCGCGGCGTTAGGCTTTCTCCGCAAGCCCAACTGGTCCGCGCTGCCACAACCGAAGGACTGGTCAGCTTTGACGAACAAGGCCGCGTTGTTCCGGCACTGGCCGACCGCTGGATCGTAACGGACAACGGGCAAAGCTATATCTTCCGCTTGCGTGACGGGATCTGGCCCGATGGCAAACGAATCAGTGCAGAGGCTGCGGCGATATCGCTGCGCAAGGCGATTGCCGCGTTGAAAGGCACCGCCCTCGGGCTGGATCTGGCCGCCATTGATGAAGTGCGGGTGATGGCGGATCGTGTGATCGAGATTGATCTGGTCGCTCCTGTGCCGGAATTGCTGACTTTGCTCGCCCAGCCGGAACTTGGCCTGCACTATGGCGGGCGGGGCGTGGGGCCGATGACGTTCAAGGCAGGAGACGGGGGGGCTCATGATTTCGCGCTAATTCCGCCTGAAAAGCGCGGTCTGCCCAAGCAGGCCAACTTCGCCACGCGCGCGCGGGTGCTGGCGGTGACGTTTGCGGCCCCGGCCAAGGCGGTTGCATTGTTTGACGATGGTTATGTTGATGTGCTGCTGGGCGGCAAAGTGGACACCGTGCCTCTGGCCGGACGCATCGGATTGACGCGCGGCAATGTCCGGCTTGATCCGGTGACGGGCATGTTCGGCCTGATTGTCGACCGTAGCGACGGCTTTCTGGCCGATGCCGCCAACCGCGAGGCACTGGCCATGGCGATTGACCGCGAGGCCTTGCTGGGCAGCTTCAATATCGGCGGATGGCAACCCACCACGCGGATCGTTTCACCCGATGTCGAGGATGATCTTGGCACGATTGGCGAGCGTTGGCAGGGCATGAGCCTTGACGAGCGTCATGCCCAGGGCGCGGCGCGGGTGGCGGCGTGGAAAGCCGCAGGCCGCGCACTGCCGACGCTCAACATTGCGATGTCTGATGGGCCGGGCTCCGGATTGGTGTTTTCTGCTGTGGGCAAAGGCTTTGCCAAGATCGGCATCGCGGTGCGCCGCGTGCCCGAAGGCGATCGCGCGGATTTGCGTCTGATCGATGTGGCGGCCCGTTATGGTCGCGCCACGTGGTTCCTCAACCAGCTTTCGTGCACCGTGCAAAAAGCTGTATGCAGCCCGATTGGCGATGAACGGGTGGCAGAAGCCCGCCGCGCCACCGATCCGCAAGCGCGTTCTGCGCTGCTGGCCGAGGCGGAGGCCGAGATCACGGCGGCCAACGGCTTCATTCCCATCGCGCGGCCCTTGCGCTGGTCGATGGTGCGCAGTGGCACCAACGGCTTTGCGCAAAACCCGTGGGGCTGGCATCCCTTGCCGCCGATGGCTTGGCTCCCCAAATAGGGGTGATGGACAAACCGCCCTTCAACGCATCGCCTTCACCAGCCCGTCGGCCCGAGCGGCTGCGGCCAGAATTGCCGGGCCTTGGCAATGACCCCGCATCTGTGCGCCAGCGTGTTGAAATGCTTGAACGCGTGCTGGAGCGCAGCTTCCAGATTCCGGTCATCCGGCGGGATGTGGGGCTGGATGCCATTGCCGGGATGGTCCCGGTGTTGGGCGATGTGTTGACGGCTGTGATGGGTGCTTATGTTGTATGGGAGGCGCGCAATCTGGGGCTTTCCAAATGGAAACTGTGGCGCATGGGCGCAAACGTGGCGTTCGATACCGCGATGGGTGCCGTGCCGCTTGTGGGCGACGCATTCGACTTCTTCTTCCGGTCGAACACAAAGAACCTGAAGATCCTGCGCAAGCATCTGGACAAGCATCACCCCGCCGCCGGGGTGATTGAGGGCTAACCCTCAGAAATCGATCGCGATGCCGTTCTTTTCCCAATCGCCAAAGCGGGTGGGATCAATGCCGTCGGGATCATCGCGCTGTTCGGCCGCTTTGGGGGCGGGCGCGGGATCGGTGGTCCAGTGATCGGGGCGGGCGAAAGTCGCCGGGCGGGTGGTGGCGCGCGGGGTCGGGTTGCTCATTTGCCCTAAATGGGCGTTCGAAACCCGAAGCGCAATTGCCATTTGGGGCAGCAGGGGCGATAGGCCCCCTCTATGGCCCGTAACAACAACCCTGATGAAGTCCCTGGCGTGCCCGCACGCCTTGCCGCGCTGCGGCTGCTCGATGCTGTTTTGCGGCGAGGAGAGCCACTGGATCAAGCCGCGCCGCCCATCCTGCGCGCGATTGAGCGTGGCGATGACCGCGCGTTGGCCACCGCGATTGCGCAAGAGGCGCTGCGCTGGATGGCCGATCTTGATGCGCTGATCGATCAGGCCACGCGCATGGTGCTGCCCGAGGACGCCAAGGCGCGCAATGTGTTGCGGATCATGTTGGCGCAAGCGCTGCGGCTGGGCCTGCCGGGGCATGCTGTGGTGGCTACCGGCCTGCCCTTGCTGATGGGCGGGCCGCGCCGCCTGGCGCATGGCGTGTTTTCTGCCGTCACCAAGGCGAACCCCAAATTGCCCGAAGCGCCAAGCCTGCCCGATGCCGTGGCGGATCGCTGGGATGTGGCTTGGCCCGGGCGCGTAGAGGTGATTGCGCGCGGATTGGCCGAGCCGCCGCCGCTTGATCTGTCCTTGCGCGACGCCAGTCAGACGGCGCAGTGGGCTGAAAAGCTGGGCGGGCAATCGCTGGCACCGGGCCATGTGCGGCTGGCGCGCGGCGGATCGGTTGAAGCGCTACCCGGCTTTGCCGAGGGCGCATGGTGGGTGCAGGATCTGGCAGCCAGCGTGCCGGTGCGGTTGCTGGGCGAAGGGCAAGGCCGCCGCGCGCTGGACTTGTGTGCGGCTCCGGGCGGGAAGACCCTGCAATTGGCAGCCGCTGGCTGGAACGTCACCGCGCTCGATAAATCCGCCCGCCGGGTGGAGCGTTTGCAGGATAACCTGAAGCGCAGCGGGCTTGAGGCCGATGTGGTCGTGGCCGATGCCTTGACATGGACACCTGACGAGCCGTTTGACGCCATCCTGCTTGATGCACCGTGCAGCGCCACGGGCACCTGCCGCCGCCATCCCGACGTGCTGCACCGCTTGTCCAACATGGCCGAACTCGGCGATTTGCAGCGCGCCATGCTGGAACGCGCGGCAGGCTGGCTCAAACCGGGTGGGCAACTGGTCTATGCGGTATGCTCGCTTGAGCCTGAAGAGGGCGAGGCGCAGGCCGATGCGTTTGGCTTGCTGACGCCGCAGCCGGTTACCGATGCCGAATTGCCCGCAGGCCTTGCGTCCGCCAACGGCTATTTCCGCGCCGACCCCGGGATGCTGTCCGAAGTCGGCGGGATTGACGGGTTCTTCGCGGCGCGGTGGGTTAAGATTTAACCCGCTCCGCAAAGCTCTTGCGCAGTTTCATCAGCTTGGGCGGGATCACGGCGAGGCAATAGGGATTGCGCTTGCCTTCGCCTTCCCAATATTCCTGATGATAGTCTTCCGCCGGATACCATGTGGCGGGACCCTCGATCGTCGTCACAACCGGCGCTGCCCGCCCGGCCTGATCACGCGCGATGGCGTCCTTGGCCTCTGCCAGTTGCGCATCGTCGAGCGGGAACAGCGCCGAACGGTACTGCGTGCCCACATCATTGCCCTGACGGTTGAGTTGCGTGGGATCATGTGTGGCAAAGTGGATGTCGAGGATGTTGCCATAGCTGACCATGGTAGGGTCAAACGTCACGCGAATCGCCTCGGCATGGCCGGTGCTGCCCGAACAGACCTGCTTGTACGTCGGGTTATCAACATGACCGCCAATGTAGCCGCTTTCGACATTGCTGACCCCGATTACGTCGCGGAACACCGCTTCTGTGCACCAGAAGCATCCACCGGCGATAATGGCCGTTGCTTGTTCGCTCATGCGTCTTATTCTCCTTGTATGTCCCCAAGATAGGCAAGCGCACCCCGCTTGTCATCGGCCCTTAGGAGAATCCCCCCATGCGCAAAGCCAGTCTTGCCACATTTGCCCTGATCGCCGCTCTGGGTTGTTCCTTGCCTGCCGCTGCCCAGCATGAAGGCCATGCGATGGCCAAAGCCGCAATTGATCCTGCGCTCGCCGCTGCGGTGGCGGACAAGTCGCGCGAAACCGATAGTCTGCGCGACAAGTATCGCCGCCCGGATGAAACGCTGACGTTCTTTCAGGTTAGCCCCACAATGAAGGTGGGCGAATATGCGCCGGGTGGCGGCTGGTATTCGCGCCTGCTCGGCCTTTACCTTGGCCCCAAGGGCAAGCTGGTAGGGCTGTTTGCCGATGCCACCAAAGGCACCGAACAGATGCAGGCAAACGTGGCCAAGAACGTCGCCAATTTTCCGCAAGAAGTCGCTGGATGGGCAAGTATGCCCGCCGACAAGTTCAGCGCGTTAACGCTGGGCGCAATACCGGATGCGGAAAAGGGCACGTTTGACCGGATTTTGGTGATGCGGGCGCTGCATAACATGATGCGGTCCAATGTGGCCGACAGCGAAATTCGCAAGATGCGCGAATTGTTGAAGCCCGATGGCATGATCGGCATCGAACAGCACCGCGCCAAGGCCGATGCGCCCTTTGCCTTCACCGATGGCTCGAAGGGCTACATGCTTGAAGCCGATATCATCAAGCTGATGGAAATCCACGGCTTTACTTTCGTTGGCAAAAGCGAAGCCAATGCCAACCCAAAGGACCCCGCCAACTGGCCCGGTGGTGTTTGGACTTTGCCGCCGTCGATGGGTGAAAAGACCGAAGCGGCTGAAAAGGCACGGCTCACCGCGATTGGTGAAAGCGACCGCATGACATTGCTGTTCCGCAAGCGTCCGTAAGCTCGAAGGTTGAATTGAAGCGGGCGGCGGCTTAGGTCGGGGTCATGAGCCAGATCACCGTCGCCGCCCTGCAACTTGCCCTCCACGCGGGCGAGGCCGAGAATATCGCCGCCGTCTCTGCCTTGGTGGAGGACGCTGCGAAAGGTGGTGCGCAGATCGTACTGCCGCCTGAACTCTTTGCGGGGCCTTATTTTTGCAAGGTTGAGGATGAGGCGCTGTTCGCGCTGGCCTATCCGCTCGACCAGGACCCTTCGGTGCGTGAAATGCGCAAACTGGCCAAGGCGCTGGGCATTGCCATACCCACCAGCTTTTTCGAGCGTGACGGGCACCACTATTACAACACCCTCGCGATGATCGGCCCCGATGGCGAGGTGATGGGCATCTATCGCAAGAGCCACATTCCCGATGGTCCGGGCTACGAAGAAAAGTACTATTTCCGCCCCGGCAATACCGGCTTCAAAGTGTGGGACGTGTTCGGCACGCGGATTGGCGTGGGGGTGTGCTGGGACCAGTGGTATCCCGAATGCGCGCGCGCCATGGCGCTGATGGGGGCCGAACTGCTATTCTACCCCACCGCCATCGGCACAGAACCCTATGACGCTGACCTCGATACCAGCCGGATGTGGCGGCGCGCGATGCTGGGCCATGCCGTATCGAACTGCATGCCGGTGATCGCCGCCAACCGTATCGGCACCGAAGACGGGCAAAGGTTCTATGGCCACAGCTTCATCAGCGATGAATGGGGCGATTTTCTGGGCGAATTCGGTGCGGATGAAACCGGCGTGTTGAGCGCGACCATCGATCTGCAACGCGCCGCAACGCATCGCGCAGGCATGGGCTTTTTCCGTGACCGCCGCCCGCAGTTTTACACGCGCCTTTCAGAGGACGTGTGAACCGCTATGTAATCGCGCTGGGATCAAACCAGCGCCATGCGCGCCACGGCAGTCCGACAGCGATCCTGCGTGCCGCCTTGGCCGAACTGGTGGCACAAGGCGTTGCGGTTGAAGCCGCCAGCCCGATTTTGCGCAGCCGCCCGATCGGGCCATCCTTGCGCGAATATGCCAATGGCGCGGCTGTGGTGGAAACCGCCCTGGAACCGCTGGAGCTGCTCGATCTGCTGCAAGCTATCGAGCACGCATTTGGCCGCCGCCGCCAAGGCCAGCGCTGGCGTTCGCGGACGCTTGATCTCGATATTGTGCTGTGGGATGGCGGGGGCTGGGCGGATGAGCGGCTGACCGTGCCCCATGCCGAATTCCGCAAACGCGACTTTGTTTTGCGCCCGGCGGTCCGCATTGCCCAGGGCTGGCGCGATCCTTTGACCGGATTGACGCTGAAACATCTTCTCAGCCGCTTGACCCGCCGCGCATCCCCCCCTAGGTGACGCGCCTTGCCTCGGTTCCAAAGTGAATCGGTGCGGTGTGGACCCGTAGCTCAGTTGGTAGAGCAACGGACTTTTAATCTGTAGGTCTCGGGTTCGAGTCCCGACGGGTCCACCACTTTCTTGTTTCTCTCCGGTTTATGTTCCGCCTCGCGTCAGGTGCGCTTGCACCGTGCTGCCTTGTTTCGAAGAGTGTTATGTTATAATATTACATAAATTGCGAATGTCTGGAGAGCCGCCTTGTTGCAGTCATCATGTCTTGATGAACCAAATGCGCTGGAAACTGCCCGAAACTGGTCGGAGATCCGACACGCTCATAAGCCGGTCGTGATCGAGGAGCGACACCTCGGCCCCCTTGCAGAAATGGCAATCGCTCTCGCCGAACAGGCCCCGTTTGAGCGTCGTGGCGAGGGCGAGGTAAGCGTTGCGATTGCGGCGCTCGGCGAATTGCCCAGCGTGCTGAAGAAAGATGTGACCGGTCTTGCCGAACGATTTGCGCGGCTTATGGGCGTTTCAGCCATTCGTGTCCGGCTGGAAGGCATTTGTTCCAATGCATGCAAAAGGGTGCATGCCGATTACACGGATGTACGATTGATTACGACATATGCAGGGCCGGGCACGGATTATCTCCCGCACGGCGCGGAAGTCTCGGAAGCGCTGCTCTTGCGCATGAATGCTGGCGATATCGGATTGTTCAAGGGGCGCATCTTCTCCGAAGGGCATGCCCCCTGCTTCCACCGATCCCCGCCAGTCGAGGAGACCGGTGAAAAGCGTCTGGTGCTGGTTATCGATACGCCGCTTGATCCACGGCTGATCGGGTAAGGCGGACCGATCCGGAGGATTTCATACCTCCGGACCGATCGGTACTCCTTATTTCCAGAAGCTTAAAACTCGGACCAATCGGCATCAAGCGCGGCATTGCCTGCGCTGGCATAGGACGGCGCGTTTGCGGGTTTTACGGGCCGGGGCGCTGGCACAGGGATCACAGGCGCGCGCAACTGGTGCAAGCGCGGCTTGTCATCGCCGATCTTGAAGCTGGCGAAGGCTTGCGACAGTTGTGCGGATTCCGTGGTCAGGTTTTTCGTGGCGGCGTTGGTTTCTTCGACCATCGCCGCGTTCTGCTGCGTCATCTGGTCCATAGCGCCAATCGCGACGTTGATCTTGCGCAAGGTTTGCGATTGCTGCTCGGCGGTTTCGGCTATGCCCGAGATTGATGTGGTGACCGTGCCGACGCGGTTGATGATCCGTTCAAGCGCGGTGCCGGTTTCGTTAACCAGACCGACGCCCGACTGGACATAGGTGGTAACTGCCTGAACACGCTGTTTGATTGCGTTGGCAGCTTCGGTTGCCCGCAGTGCCAATGCGCGCACTTCGGATGCGACGACCGCAAAGCCCTTGCCCGCTTCACCGGCACGCGCAGCTTCCACGCCGGCGTTGAGGGCGAGGAGGTTGGTTTGGAAGGCGATGCCGTCGATCATCGTGGTGATCTCGGAGATTTCGGCGCTGGCGCGCTCGACCTTGTCCATCGCTTCGATGGCTTTGCCGACAATCGCGCCGCCGCTTTCGGCTTCGCTGCGCGCTTCGACCATCGAATGGCTGACCTCGCTTGCGATCTTGGCGTAATCCTCGATCTTGTTGGTCAGATCGTCCATCGCGCTGGAGGACGCTTGCAGGCTGGCGGCCTGTTGTTCGCTACGAGTGGCAAGGTCTGTGGTTGCCTGACGGATTTCGCTGGAAGTGAGGTCAATCGTGCTGATCGAATCCTGCACCTGGCCCATGGCATCGCACAGCCGTTCCATCGCTTCGTTGAAATCGCGGGCAACGGCGGCAAAGGCAGGCGGCAGATCGGTAAGCCGGACGCTGAGATCCGATGAGGCGACGGCGTGGAGCTGCTTGCCGATCTTGGCCATCGCCTGTTCGCGTTCGGCCACAGCGCGGGCGCGCTCCAATGCCGCATCGCGGAAAAAGGTGACCGCTTTGGCCATCTCGCCCAGTTCGTCAGTCCGCCCGGCACCCGGGATCATATGATCGTTATCCCCCTTGGCCAGCGCGGTCATCGCATCGGTCATGTCCGAAATGGGGCGGGCGATATTGATGGTGAGCTTGCGCGACAGGACCAGTGCAAGGCCGATCAGCGTGGCACCGCCCAGGGCCAGCGCCAGCCATGCAAAGAAGATCGCGCTATCTTGCGAAGCGGTGTTTTCTGCGATGAGTTTATTATGGTCATCGCGGATTTCCCGCAGCGGCAGCACGGCGGCGCTGACCAGCACGGCCTTGCCCGCAGCGCGGACCATGTCTTGCGCAGCATCGCGTTGCCCGGACTTGACCATCGCGATGGCCTTGTCGCCCCACTTTTCGCGCCATGACAGCGTTTCGGCACGGGACTGGCGGACGAGATCCTTGTGCGCGTCATCCAGCCTCGCTTCGAGATCGGCCGATGTCTTGTCGTAATCGTCGCGCCCTTCGTAGTACGACTTCAGATAGGTTTCGTCTGCCGTGACAAGGAAACCGCGCATCTGGCTGTTCTGGCGGAGCAGTGCCGTTTCAAGCGACAAGGTATCGGCCAGAACGGCTTGCGCTTCCGAATTATGGACCGAGATGTTGCTCACCCTTGCCAGACTGAAGCCGAAGACAACCATCATGACGGCGGCTGTCACGTTCAACGCGACAAATGCAAAGCCGAGCTTGCGGGGGATGTTCATGTTTTCGAACACGGGCAAAACCTTCGGATGATAGGCTGAAAATCCGGACCCGATCTGGCTGATCGGGGCCGGTCTTGGATCAGAACGAAAAGCGGACAGAGCCTGTAACGGTGCGCCCGTTCATGACCTGGGCATTGATCAGGCCGGACGCAGGTATTGCGGCTGACGCGAGTTGGACGATCGCCAGCTTGTCGAACACGTTGAAGGCGTTGACGCCGATCTGCACCCGTTCCGTCGGGCGGACCTGCAAGAACGGGCTGACCAGAACATAACCCGGCTGCTTGAGGATATTGCTATCCTGCGCAAAGCTGCTGGTTGTACCGTTGATCACCGTGCCAAACGTCACCTTGCCCAGCTCGACTTGCGGTCGCGCCAGAAACGCGAACTTGGGGATGTGCCTTGGGAAATTGCCGTTCAACGTGGGGTCGGCGTTGTCGCGGTCGATGTGGGAGTCGGTCCATGTCGCCCCTAGCGTGAGGGCGAACGGTCCTTCGCGGACTTCCCCTTCAAATTCGATGCCCTTGGCACTGTAGGTGCGGTTTACAGGGATCACGATCACCTGGCCTGTGGCATCGGCGCCGATCTGGAAGTTGCGCTCACCGGTCGATGCCCAGAATGCAGTTAGGTAGGCGGTAAGGCCGCCTTTGCGATATTTCAGGCCGGCTTCGGCCTGCTTGACCAGACTGAACGCGGTTGATGGATCTGCCAACTGGCCCGAAGCGGGATCAAGCGATCCTGCCGTCAAAATGCGTTCGGCATTGGCGCGTCCACCACGGCTGTACCGGACGAACACCGAAAGCGGTTCGGCAATGCGATAGTTTACGCCAGCCGAATAGGACACGTAATTGTAATCGTAGTCGACCGAGGCCGGTTGACCCAGCGGAAGCACTGCAATCAGTCTCTCGGCACTAGAGATAACACCGTTGCCGTTGAGATCGAACACCGTGCTGCCATTGCGTCCGCCCCCGAAACTGGCCGATAGGACGTTGCCCGTAGCCGAGCCACGATCATAACGGATGCTGCCCCCAATCGCGAGTTTGCCAATCTGGTAGTTGAGCGATCCGTAAGGGGCGAGGATGCGGTACGACAAATCATAATGGTCATGATAGGCGGCCAGCGGCACTCCAAAACCAAAGCCATAGGAATACATTCCGGCATCGGTCAGGCGCACGCCCGCGGGATTGGTCAGATCCACCAGCGAGTTGCGGCCACCGCCTGCAAGATCGTTGATGGTGTTGGCAAAGTTCCAATACATATCGACGGCTTGTGACGAGGCATAAAGACCTGCGGTGGTCGTCAAACGGCCTTGGCCCACGGTCCACACGCGGCTGGCGCGCAGATCGTTGGTGGTGTTGTCCATATTGTTCGCGCGGCTGTTAATGCGGATGGCATAGTTGAGCAGGCCATTGCCGGTGGCCGGGGTGAAGGCCTGTCCGGTGTTTGGCCCCGATGCGTAAGTGAACGTCGAGCCAGGACCGCCAAAAATGGCACCGATCACCGGCGATGGCGCGGTAACCATGCCAATGCTCTCGTTGTATTCACCGCTGATATCGGCATAGCGGAAGCGGTTGGTGACCGTCCAGCCAGCGACATCGAACTGTGCCTCGAAGCCGACCGAACGTGTCTTGCTACGCAATCCGTTGCGGGCATCGAAGGTGGTGCGATTGTTGTTCTGGTCAAGGCCCAGATAGCTTGCGGTAAAGTTGGATTCATAGGCATCGCGGCGAAGGCTGTTGCCGGGAATATCGGTCAACTTGGGTGCTTCATTGGTGCCGGAGATGAGCGCAGGGTAAATGCTGTAGTTCGGCTGGCGGTCATCAAGGAATTTGCCGTAAAAGCGGATGTAGCCGCCTTCAAACTCCTTGGTGACGTTTAACTTGACCTGACCGCCACGGAACGCATCGAAGCCGATGGCGCGGGGGCCTTCGCCCTGACGGTAGAAACCGCCCACATGGAAGCGCCAACCGCTACCAAGAGAGCTGCCAAAAGAAAAGTCGAAGCGCTTGAGATCATGGCCGATACCGCTGGAAAGCTGGACAGTGCCGCCTTCAACGTCGCCTGTCTTCGAGATCAGATTGACCACGCCACCCGGCGAATTTGAAGCGAAGGTCGAGGCCGAGCCGCCACGGATGGCCTGTACTTGCGACAGCGACAGATCAGCGCGGATGAACAGATCGGCGTTGGCAAAGTGCAGATCACCAAATTCGAGGACGGGGAGGCCGTCTTCCTGGATTTGCAGGAACTTCGAGCCATCGGCCGACATCGGCAGGCCGCGCACGGTGATGGCAGAGAAGCCATCAACATCGGATGTTTCGGCGCGAATGCCGGGGATGTTCTGCATGATGCCCGCGATGGATGAGACCGACAGCTTGGCCAGATCGACCTCGTCAATCACGCTGGCCGAAATTGCTGTGTCGAGCAGATCGCGGCCTTTGGCCACGCCGGTGCTGAAAGCCTTCTTTTGGGCAGGCGCTGGTGCAGACGGCGTAGCGGCTGCCTCCCGGGTTGCAGGTTCGGCTGCGCCTTTGCTTTCAGCGGCGAGAGCATGGCTCGATACAGTAGTCGCCAGAAGCGTGCATAGGATACGGCGGTAAGTGCGCATGTAAAAAAACTCGCAGCGGTGAACAATCCTTGCGGCTTTAACCCCGCCGACGTTAACCACGTGTCCGGATGCAAATATGTAGTTGTACGGGCAGTGCGGGCTATCTTTCGGCATTAATTCAGAATGCTAGCTAGTTTTACGTAGTCGGCATTTTGACGGGTTGAACGGCGGTTGGTTAGGGAATCCGGACTACCAATCTCGATTGAAAGCCCCATCCTTTGTCCGGCTCTGTCCTACCCAAAGTTGCTGAATTTCCTGCCCCGGGGCCAAGCTGGCGCGAAGGCCGGGCCATGGCCTATTTTGCTGCCGAGGCCGCGAAAGCCAGAGCTTTGGGCGCAAGGCACGTTGCCTGTGTGATGGAAGCTTGCGTGCAAAGCATCGCGCTGGCACCCCGAATAGACGCGAAAATCCGTAACTGGCCTTTTGATCTTGCAGCGTCGGGTTTGGCGTTCCGCCTGAACGCAGGGCTTCATGCTCTGGTCCGCAAAGGGCAGGCGCCAATGCTGCACAATTTGGCCGCGAAGGCCGAGGGCTCCACTCCCGCCAGCCTGATCCAATATGAAATAGCCGTGGCCATCGCTTTGACCGAGCATGAAGATCAATTGCTCGGCTGGTTATCGCGCCCGACCCAGACCAATGAAGTGGGCCGGATCGCCGGGCTTATGGGGGTTCTGGCAGAGCTGGACGCGCAGCTTCCGTTGGACACCGAACTGCTGGAACTGGGCGCAAGCGCGGGGCTGAACCTCAATCTCGGGCATTATGCGTTCGATCTGGGCGGGCAAGCTTTTGGCCATGCCAACAGCGCGGTGCGCATTACGCCGGTATGGCACGGGCAACAGGTGCCCGAAGCGCCGGTATCAATCGTGGCTGCGCAAGGCGTTGATCTGGCGCCTGTGGACGTTACGTCTGCGCAGGATCGTGAGCGGCTCTATGCCTATACCTGGGCAGGCATGAACGACCGGATCGCCCGTCTGCGCGGGGCTATTGCTGTTGCAGCAGACCATCCGCCCGGCGTTGTTTGCGGGCGGGCAGGGCCATGGTTGGCGGCGCAATTGGCACAACCCCAACCCGAACGGACGCGGCGCGTGGTGTTCCATTCGATGGTCATGCAATACGTTCCCGCAGCCGAGCGCGCGGCGATTGCGCAAACCATGGCGGAGGCTGGCAGCGAGGCCACGCCCGAGCGACCGCTAGCGCGCGTGGCGCTCGAGTGGCGCGAGGACCGCCGCGAGGTGCAATTGCGGCTAACCTTGTGGGACGGCACCGCGCCTTCCCCGCGCGAATGGCTGGTCGCCACCTGCCATCCATATGCCGAATGGTTCGATTGGCGCGGGTTGGCTTAAAACGGCAGCTCGGCCCCGTCCCATGCAAACAGCTTGCCGCTATCGGCAGGGGAGAGGCCATCGATCACGCGGAGCAAATAGGCGGCGGATTGTTCCGGCGTGAACAGCTTTTCGGCGGGAACATTGCCCTGAAACGGGCGCGATAGTGCGGTGTCTACCGTGCCGGGGTGCAGGGATACCGCGATGGTGGCCGGGTTCGTACGGCCCAGCTCAATCGCGAAATTGCGCACCATCATGTTGAGCGCGGCTTTCGAGGCACGATAGGAGTACCAGCCGCCCAGCCGGTTGTCGGTGATCGAGCCGACTTTGGCCGAGATCGCCGCGAACACCGGCCTTGCGCTTTTGCGCAGCAGCGGCGCGCAGTGTTTGCCGATCAGCGCGGGGCCGATGGCGTTGATCGCAAACATTTCTGCCATGGCAGCAGCATCCAGCGCGCGCCACGATTTTTCGGGGCCCTGTCCATTGTCCAGCACCAGGCGGCCTGTGGCGACGATGACCAGATCGAGCGTGCCGCCGATGGTGGCGCATGCCGCTGCGATGGTGGCTTCATCGGCCAGATCGAAGGTGTGCGGGTGGACTTTGGGCGATGCGTCCAGCGGCTTGCGCGCAAGGGCGTGAACCTGTGCCACATCGTTGCGGGCGGCCAACTGGCGCACCAGCGCCGCACCGATGCCCCCGCTTGCCCCGAATACTGCGCATCGCACACCGTTTTCCATGACGCGGCCTGTGGAACGCGGTAAGCTGTCTGTCGATATGGCCGTTCGCGCATTGCTGTATTGCAGCTATAATACAGCTTGCACGGCGGGCCTTGAAATCCCATGTTGAGAATTGACCACTTACGGAAAGCAAGATTGCGATGGCCACACCTTCGACCGAGACAGCCACGATCAGCCCGTTGACGCTGACCCCGCCCGATCCGGTGCCGGTGGTTGCACCCGTTCAGGCGGCGGGGCTGGTGCCGGTATCGGACGAGAACCGGTCAAAGCTGGAATCCAAAGTCGATGCTTTCGTGGCCGATCTGGTGGCGCAGGATGCGCAAAGTCCTGAATTCGGCAAGAAGGTCGATCAGCTCACCAACATGGGCCGCAAGGAAATTGCGCAGGCGGCGGGCATGGCCAACCGCTTTCTGGACCGGCCCATCCGCGCGATGGACAAGGATAGCGGAGTCGGCTCTGATCTGGCCGCATTGCGCCGCACGGTGGAAGACCTTGATCCGGGCAAGCAGGGCAAGCTTTCATCGGGCCGCAAGTTCCTCGGCATCATCCCGTTCGGCAACAGCCTGAAGAAGTATTTCGATGGCTATGTTTCGGCGCAAAGCCACATCAAGGCGATCCTTGACCGGCTGGCATCGGGCAAAGACGAATTGCTGATGGACAATGCCGCGATCGATGTTGAACGGCAAAAGCTGTGGGAGGCGATGGGCAATCTGGAACAGATGATCCACATCTCCAAGACGCTGGACGCCAAGCTGGAAGGCGCGGCGGAAGACCTTGACCATACCGATCCCGCCAAGGCCAAGGCGATCCGCGAGAGCGCACTGTTCTATACCCGCCAGCGCACGCAGGACCTGCTCACGCAAATGGCGGTGACGGTGCAGGGCTATCTCGCGCTCGATCTGGTCAAGAAGAACAATGTTGAACTGGTCAAGGGCGTTGACCGCGCCAGCACCACCACCGTCGCGGCCTTGCGCACGGCGGTGACGGTGGCGCAGGCGATGACCAACCAGCGGCTGGTGCTGCAACAGATCACCGCGCTGAACACCACCACCGCCAACATGATCGATTCCACCGGCAAGCTGCTGCGCGAACAGACCGGCAAGAT
>CAZSTP010000020.1:0-15747 GCA_964609325.1 uncultured Novosphingobium sp.
TGTAAATTCTCCTAAAGCAGTACCGCTTCCGTCTACCGCCCTCTCGACTAAAGTTCATACTGCGATGCAAAATGATTCGCAACAAAAACTACGTGTTAACCCTTATTTTTAGCAAATTAAGGGGCGAAGTCCGGGAAGGCCAGAGCGAGTGTCAACCCTTAAGTAGCTCGATTATCGACGTTTTATGTTTCTTTTCAAGGCCTTTGCGGGCTCGTTTCCAATTGAATTTATTGGCCCTTTCACGGGATCTGTCGATATCGGATGCATCTCGCTAGTGCGTTCGCCAGCCAATGATCTGTGACGAACTTCACAATGCTGCAACGCAACATTCTTGTTTCGGGGGACTTCGACCAGCTGGAGAATTTTGCTCCAAATGTGCCACTTTGGAGCGCCTGCACTATCACTTGTCGATGCCGGGCAAGGCTTGACCCGTTGCCCTAATGCTGCGATGCAACGTCCGTTTTGGAGATACTGTTGCAATACAGAGCGGACATTCGTTTTCCGCTTTTGTTGAAGCGATTCGTGCTAGTCCTGTTGGATCTGAAACCGGATCTGCATTATCTGGAGCAAGTGTTTCAGCTAACGAGGGCTCACATAATTCGGAAGTGGGATAGTACGTGGAAAATGCAGCAAACAAGTCTGCCCGAAAAGGAATCATTCTGGCTGGCGGATCGGGCACAAGGCTTTACCCACTGACGCGCGGTGTTTCGAAGCAGTTGATGCCTGTCTTTGACAAGCCGATGATTTATTACCCGCTGAGCACGCTGATGCTCGCGGGTATTCGCGACATCCTGATCATTACCACTCCCGAAGATGCCGTGCAGTTCCAGCGCGTTCTCGGAGATGGTTCGGCGTTCGGTGTGGCGCTGTCTTACGCGGTCCAACCCACCCCTGACGGCCTTGCGCAGGCGTTCCATATCGGTGCCGGCTTTATCGGCGGTGATGCCAGTGCGCTCGTGCTGGGCGATAACATTTTCTACGGCCATGGCCTGCCGCAACTGCTGCAAAGCGCCAGCGGGCGCGACAGCGGTGCCAGCGTGTTTGCCTACCGCGTCAACAATCCCGAAGCCTATGGCGTGGTTTCGTTTGACAGCCACGGCCGCGCCGAAACCATCGAGGAAAAGCCGCTGGCGCCGAAGTCCAACTATGCGGTGACCGGGCTCTATTTCTACGACAACACCGTGGTTGACCGGGCACGGGACCTGAAGCCTTCGCCGCGTGGCGAGCTTGAGATCACCGACCTGAACCGGCTCTATATGGATGAGGGCGCGCTTTCGGTCGAGATCATGGGCCGCGGCTTTGCCTGGCTGGATACGGGAACGCACGGTTCCTTGCTGGATGCTGCCACTTATGTGCGCATCACCGAAGAGCGGCAGGGATTGAAGATTTGCTGCCCTGAAGAAATCGCGTGGCGGCAAGGCTTTATCACCGACGGTGAGCTTGAGGCCATCGCCCAGCCATTGCGCAAATCAGGCTATGGCGAATATCTGCTGCAACTGTTGAATCACCGGGGCGCATGATGATTATTACCGCGTGCGACATTGCCGGACCGCTTATCATCGAACCCAAAGTGTTCGGCGATGAACGCGGCTTCTTTATGGAAAGCTGGAACGCTGCTGCCTTTGCGCAAGCCGGGCTGGACCTGACCTTCGTTCAGGACAATCACAGCCGCTCGCAAAAAGGCGTGCTGCGCGGCATGCATTTCCAGAACCCCGCACCGCAAGGAAAGCTGGTGCGCGTGGTATCGGGCGCGGTGTTTGATGCCGTGGTCGATCTGCGGCGGTCTTCGCCAACATTCGGCAAGTGGACAGGCGTTCTGCTTTCGGCAGAGAACAAGCGCATGTTCTGGGTGCCCGAAGGCTTTGCCCACGGCTTCCTGACGCTGGAAGACAACACCGACTTTCTGTACAAATGCACGTCTGCCTATTTGCCGCAGAACGAATGCAGTCTGGCGTGGGACGATCCCGATGTGGGCATTGACTGGCCGCTGGACGGGATCGAGCCCAAGCTATCGGCCAAGGACGCGGTGGGCGTGCCACTGGCGCAAGTGCAGGCCTTCGCATGAAGGCACTGGTTACCGGCGTTAACGGCCAGCTTGGCAAGGCGTTACTGGCGTGCCAACCCGATGGCTGGACTTGCGTGGCGCTGGATCGTGCGGCGCTGGATCTGGCAGATCCCGATGCAATTGCGCGGCTGGTTGATGCGCACGAACCTGATCTGGTTTTGAACGCAGCGGCCTATACCGCAGTAGACCGGGCCGAAAGCGAGCCCGAACTGGCGCATGCGATCAACGCTGCCGCCCCTGCCGCCTTTGCCAAAGCCCTGGGCGGCCATGGGCGTCTGGTGCAGGTTTCCACCGACTTCGTGTTTGATGGGACAAGCGGCGAGGCCTATCGGCCCGATGACCGGCGCAATCCGCAATCGGTCTATGGCGCCAGCAAAGCGGCGGGCGAAGATGGCGCAGGCGATAGCGCAATCATCGTGCGGACAAGCTGGGTCCATGCCGCGGGCGGTGCAAACTTTGTGCGCACGATGCTGCGCTTGATGCGTGACCGCGACGAATTGCGCGTCGTGGCCGACCAGATCGGTTCGCCGACATGGGCAAGCGGCCTTGCGCAAGTGCTGTGGGGCCTTGCCGCCAAGGACACCGGCGGCATCTTCCATCACCGCGATGCGGGTGTGGCCAGTTGGTACGATTTTGCCGTGGCCATTGCCGAAGAAGCCCAAGCGCTCGGCCTCCTGTCACGCATTCCGGCGATCACGCCGATTGCCACTGCCGATTATCCCACGCCAGCCAAGCGCCCGTCCTTCTCGGTGCTTGATGTCAGCGCCACGCGCAGCGTTCTGGGCGATGGCCATGCGCATTGGCGATCAAATCTGAAGATGATGCTCGAAGAGGAAAAGGCGCTTGGCTAATCTGCTTGTTACAGGTGGTGCCGGTTTCATCGGCGGAAACTTTGTCCATTACTGGGGCAAGACCCATCCCGATGATACGGTGATCGTGCTCGATTGCCTGACCTACGCCGGCAACCGCTCCACCATCGCCGGGGTGGAGCAGGCCGAACTGGTTGTGGGCGATATCCGCGACACCGACCTGGTCGAAAAGCTGCTGCGCGAGCGCGAGATAGCAACCATCGTCCACTTTGCGGCCGAAAGCCATGTGGACCGTTCGATCACCGGGCCGGATGCTTTTATCGATACCAACATCCTTGGCACCAACAGCCTGCTGAAGGCCGCGCGCAGCGTGTGGCTAGACGAAGGATCGGGCAAGACGCACCGCTTCCACCACATCTCGACCGACGAGGTCTATGGCTCGCTCGGCCCCCATGATCCGGCGTTTAGCGAAACCACGCAGTATCAGCCCAATTCGCCCTATTCCGCCTCAAAGGCCGCGTCCGACCACCTCGTGCGCGCCTATCACCACACATACGGGCTGGATGTGACGACGACCAATTGTTCGAACAATTACGGGCCGTATCACTACCCTGAAAAGCTGATCCCGCTGTTCATGCTCAACGCCCTGTCGGGCAAGCCGCTGCCGATTTACGGCGATGGCATGAACGTGCGCGATTGGCTCTATGTCGAGGACCACTGCCGGGGCATCGAAGCGGCGCTGAAGAACGGCAAACCCGGCGAGACCTATAACATCGGCGGCGGCGAAGAACTGCCCAATATGGCAGTGATTGACCGCATCTGCGCCGAAGTGGACCGCGCTTTTGCCGATCTGCCCGATCTTGCCGTGCGCTACCCCGATGCGCCCGCCGCCAAGGGCCGCGCAACCAGCGAGCTCAAGACCTTCGTCGAAGACCGCAAGGGCCATGACCGCCGCTACGCGATCGATGAAACCAAAGCCCGCGCTGAAATCGGCTATGTGCCGCAGCACGATTTCGAAAACGGCCTGCGCAACACCCTGCGCTGGTATCTCGATAACGAAGCATGGTGGCAGCCGCTCTTGGCGAAAACGGCCTAACAAGCGCTGTCGTAGTCTGGTTTCATGAACGCTGGGGGCAATATCGTGGCAGAGCGCGGCGCAAAAAGCTTGGGCACGGTCTGGCTCGGCAAGCCCATCGCGAGATATCTTGGCGGGCGTGATAACAACCTGAACCTGATCCGCATCGTTGCGGCATCTGCGGTTCTGGTTTCCCATGCTTATGCCCTGACAACGGGCGACGAGATGAGCGAGCCGTTTCGCGCCTCGACCGGACTTTCGCTGGGCCAGTTTGCGGTGGCGATTTTCTTCGGCATGTCCGGCCTTTTGATCGCGCGCAGCTTTGATCGCATGCAGACTCTCGCGCATTTCGCCAGTGCGCGGTTCTTGCGGCTTTGGCCTGCCTTGGCGGTGGTGCTGGTGCTGACCGCCTTTGCCTTGGGGCCGGTGATGACATCCCTGCCCTTGGGCGAATATCTGTCGTCAGGCCAGACACTGGCCTATGTGCCGCGCAATCTCAGCCTGGCCTTGCGCCATGATTATCTGCCCGGCGTTTTCACGCAAAACCCCGATGGCGCATCAACCAACGGCAGCCTGTGGAGCCTGTTCTACGAGGTTGCCTGTTACGGCGCGGTCGTGATCGTTGGCACGCTTGGCGCCTTGCGGAGCGGCTGGCGTTTTGCCGTGTTTCTGGCGCTGGTTGTTGCGGCCAATGGCTGGTCGGTGATTGCGCAGCCGGCAGGAGGCCTTGCCTACCGGCTTGATGTGATGGCCTTTGTCGGCTTTCCGTTCGCGCTGGGAATGGCGGCCTATGTCTGGCGTGACCGTTTGCTGCTGGGACTGGCCGGAATTGCTCTGAGCTGGGTTATCGTGGCCGCATCGTGGGGCACGGTCTGGCTGGGCTCTGCGATCATGCTGGCGCTGATCTATACCAGCTTGTGGCTGGCCTTCGTGCCAAAAGGCGCGGTGCTCGCCTACAACAAGGTCGGCGACTTTTCCTATGGCGTCTATATTTTCGCGTTTCCGGTGCAGCAAACGCTGATCGTGTTATGGCCCGGACAAAGCGCTGCGTTCAACATGGGGCTAAGCGGCGCGATCACCTTGGCGCTTGCTTTTGCGTCATGGCATCTGGTGGAAAAGCGCGCGCTCACCTTGGCGCGGCCGGCAGGCGATTGGCTTGCCCGCCAGTTGAAAGCAAAGCCCCAAGCCGGGATGACCGCAGGGTAGGATCAGCGCATCCCTTGTTTCCTGCCGCCGATGATGTGCGCGCTCCACACCGTTGCCACCACCAGCAGCGCGCCGACCAGTTGATGCAGCACGGCGATCCATAGCGTCACACCGCTCCATACGGTGAGCACGCCGAGCAGGACCTGCGTGCCGAAGACCGAGTGCAGCACCACCGAGGCTTTGCGGTCAAGCGGGCGCAAGGCTCTGGCAAGGACGACCAGCACCGCAACCACCACCCATGCCCACCAGCGGTGGATGAAGTGGACGAGGAACGGGTCTGACAGCAACGCGTGCCCGGCCCCTGCCGCCCAATCGACGCCAGCGGGATAAAGGCTTCCCTGCATCAGCGGCCATGCGTCCCAATTGAACCAGCCGCCGCCCGCCGATGTGCCCGCGCGCATTCCGGCGACGAGCGCGCCATAGAACAATTGCAGGAACAGCGCACCAATCGCCAGCGCGCCGAGCCCGCCCAGCTTGGCGCGGCGCTTTCCCTTTGCCAGCGCGCGCAGATCGAGCGCGGTCCAGATCAGCCCGCCCAGCGTGAACAGCGCGACGAGCAAGTGCGTGGCAAGGCGGAAGTGGCTGACTTTCACATCGTTGACGATGCCCGATTTGACCATCCACCAGCCCACCGCGCCTTGCGCCGCACCCAGCGCCAGCAGCGCGAGCAGGCGCGGCTTGTAGCCCTGCGGGATACGCCCCTTGATCCAGAACCACGCGAGCGGCGCAGCGAACACAAGGCCGATGGTGCGCGCCAGCAGGCGGTGGACCCATTCCCAGAAGAAGATGAATTTATAGGCGGCCAGCGTCATCCCCGCCGGACCGTTGATCAACCGGTATTGCGGGGTGGCCTGATAGGCGGCGAATTCTGCCTGCCATTGCGCATCGGTCACCGGCGGGATCGTGCCGGTAACAGGCTTCCATTCGGTGATCGAAACGCCCGATTCTGTCAGCCGCGTAATGCCGCCCACGGCGACGATGGCGATCACCATCAAGGCGACGATAAACAGCCAGCGCGCAAGCGAGCGGGCATGGGATTGCAGGGCAAGCGATGAGGCGTTTGACATGGGTTCGGGCACTGCTCCTGCACCCGAAAAAGCGCAAGAGGCATTGTTGGCCGGGGCGGCATGGCTCTTCGGGCAGGAGGGCGAGCCATCATTGCACCCCTTGCGTGATGATACACTATAACATATATGCCTACGGGATGAGTGATGCCATGATTGCCTTGCGCGCCCGGCTGGACCGGATCGGGGTGCTCCTTTCGGGGCTGTGCCTGATTCATTGCGTGGCGGGGCTGTTCCTGGTGGGGATGCTGGGTGTCGGCGGCGGCGTGCTGCTCAATCCTGATATCCACCGCTGGGGACTGGTGTTTGCGCTCGTGATCGGCGCTGCCACGGTTGGCATCGGCGCGCTGCGCCACGGGCGGTTTTTGCCGCTGGCGATTGGCAGCATCGGCCTGTGCCTGATGGCAGGCGCGGTGGCGGTGGGCCATGGCAGCGAAGAAGTGGCGCTGACGGTGATCGGCGTGCTGCTGGTGGCAGCCGCACATATCATCAACATGCGCCACGCACATTGATCGGCTGAACAAAAGCGCACGCTTGCACCGCGCTTTTCCCGCGTTAAAGCGGGCGGCATGAGCGAAACCCTTTCCCTTACCGTCAATGGCGAACCGCGCCGCGCCGCGCCCGGATCGATTGCCGATCTGGTGCGTAGCCTTGAATTGAACCCGGCCAAAGTGGCGGTGGAGCGCAATGGCGAGATCGTGCCGCGATCAACGCTGGCCAATGTGGCCATTGCCGATGGCGATGTGCTGGAAATCGTGCATTTTGTGGGTGGAGGACAGACCGACGTGACGAACACAGACACTTGGACCGTAGCAGGCCGGACCTTTACCTCGCGCCTGATCGTGGGCACCGGCAAGTACAAGGACTTTGAACAGAACGCAGCCGCTGTGGCCGCGTCTGGCGCGGAAATCGTCACGGTGGCGGTGCGCCGTGTCAACGTGTCCGATCCCAAAGCGCCGATGCTGACCGACTTTATCGATCCCAAGAAGATCACCTATCTGCCAAACACTGCCGGTTGCTTTACTGCCGAAGACGCGATCCGCACGCTGCGGCTGGCGCGTGAGGCGGGTGGCTGGGATCTGGTGAAGCTGGAAGTGCTGGGCGAGGCACGCACGCTTTACCCCAACATGATCGAAACCATCCGCGCCACCGAAGTGCTGGCCAAGGAGGGCTTTGCGCCGATGGTGTACTGCACCGATGATCCGATTGCCGCCAAGCAACTGGAAGATGCAGGCGCGGTGGCGGTGATGCCGCTGGGCGCGCCGATCGGCTCGGGCCTTGGCATCCAGAACCGCGTGACCATCCGCCTGATCGTGGAAGGCGCCAAAGTGCCGGTGCTGGTCGATGCGGGCGTCGGCACGGCTTCGGATGCGGCCGTAGCGATGGAGCTTGGCTGCGACGGCGTGCTGATGAACACCGCGATTGCCGAAGCCAAAGACCCGCTGCGCATGGCGCGCGCGATGAAGCTGGCGGTCGAAGCCGGGCGCGATGCCTACCTTGCCGGCCGCATGGGCACACGCAAATATGCCGACCCCAGCAGCCCGCTGGCGGGATTGATCTGACCGGCCCCTTCAACTCCCGGTAGCGAAGAGAAGCCATCCAGAGGTTGTGTTGCGACGCTCCGGATTGCTTCGTCAACTTCACCTTCCCGCAAGGACGACGGAATGTTGGCAAACCACTTCAGCCCCGACAAAAAAGCCCCCGCGATCTCTCGCGGGGGCCAGTCGCCTTACGCAGGGTGTAAGATCGTGAATTAGTAGCGCTGACCCCAGCGAATGCCGAAGAACTGCGGACGGATGATGAAGGTGCGCGTCGAGCCGCTGCACAGATCGATCGAGCAGAAGGTATTGCGGGTTAACTCACCGCGCTCATCGAAGGCATTTTGCAGAAAGACATCGAGCGTCCAGTTGTTCTTCTTGATACCAGCGGAGAAATCAAAGCTGACAAATCCTGGCGTGTTTCCGAACAATTTGTTCTGGTCGACGTTGAGATCCTGCGTAGCGCTGGTTTGATAAAGCGCCGCGCCTTGAATATAGACGTCCGATTCATCCCAAGTGGTGTCATAACGGATCGACGACGTTCCCTTGAACTGTGGCTGGCGTGGCAAACGCGTTCCATCCGCAGCTGCAACAGACGGCGTGCCAATGTTGGTCCCGTTAACGCTCACATTCTCGGCACAGGTTGCAAGCTGTTTGATGGTTTGCGTTGGACGATCCGCGACGAAGTTGCAGAAATCACCCTGCAACTTTGCATCATTATACGCGCCTGAAGTCGAGAACGTAAATTGGCCAAGCTTGAGATCGGCGTCATACTCGATACCCTTGACGCGTGCCTTACCGGCGTTGCCGGTGTAGCCCGCACCTTGTGCGCCAGCTACGACCACGCCGTATTGGATGTTGTTCCAATCCTCCATGTAGACGGCCGCGTTGATGCGGAACATATTGTTCCACGTCGCCTTCACCCCGAATTCATAATTTGTCAGGGTTTCGGATTTGAACGATGGCGCTGCCACAACTACTTCAGGCAAACCGTTTGAAGCGCGAATTCTTAGAGGACGATTGTAACCGCCCGGACGGAAACCGGTAGAATAGTTAAAATACAACATCTTTGACGGTTCAAACTGCCAGTTCAGAGCAACCTTATGGGTCTGGCCACTTTCCGAATAACGTCCGACATTATCTGGAGACGTGCGGTTAGTATTGAGGCACTGCAAGCGTTCTTCAGGCAAAGGAAGCGGGCATCCAATAGCGCCTGTCGGGACGAATACTGATGGAGCAAGTCTCGCAGTTCTTCCTACGCCCGCAAAACCGCGAATGTCATAATCGACCCAGAAGAATCGGATGCCACCGGTCAACGTCAACGTGGATGTGAAGGGCAATTTTCCTTCGGCAAAGACCGCATAATCGCTCCAATTATTGTCGTTTTCTGTGAGGTAATATGAATCGCGCTTTACCGCAGGCGACCCCAGAACCATGGTTCCGCCCTGACTTGTCGGGACGCCGAAACCTGCAAGCGATGTTACATTGCCATCGCAACCATCGTCATTGATCGTATAGGCACAAGCCTCTGTGTAACCAACGATCTTATCCAGCCCGTGAATGCCGTAATCGTTGTTCACCTGGTTCTTCTGGCGATGGTAGAAACCGCCCAAGGTAACATTGAAAGGCCAGGTCTTTGGCGTAGTTATGCGCAGTTCCTGGGTAAACTTTTTCTCGTTTCGCAAGCCCCGATAAAACTGTGTGGGATTGATCAGGGTTGAACATTTCAATGTTGCACCCGCACCCGTGCAGCCATCTTTGGCGAAGAACTGGAGATAGTTTTCATAGCCGGTAAGCGCATCATACGTGACTGTGTAATAGGTATAATCGTTCCGCAACTTGATCTGGCGCTGATAGTAGCCTGTTGCTGAAACGATATCCCAATCGCCAATGTGGCCATTGATGGTCAGTGCAGCCTGATAGAATTTATCATTCTGCCGGGTGGTGTCATAGTCATGAACTTCCAGATCACCAAAGCGCGGATCGAAGCCGAAATAGCCATCGGCGATCTGCTTTTGCGCAGTAATCTGAGGCATGATCGCCCAGCCATCAGCCGGTTCCCACAACACTTGCAAACGGCCACCATAGCCCTCGATCGTGTTGTAATCGTCCTTGGCGATATCCGAATTGTCGAGTGTGAAGTTGGTCAGGGGGTTCGTGTCCCCCATCGTGAGGATCGATGGTTTGCCATTGTTATAACGGCCATTATTCGGCGTGTTATCGATGTAACCGCCATCCTTGCGATAGAAACCCATAGCGCGGATAGCCAGCGTGCTGGAAACCGGCACATTGATAAAGGTCTGGTAGTTGCCGCCAAAATCGCCCTCGCCATACTTGTTCACTTCAGCATCATAGCCGAATTCAAAGGTATCAAGTTTCGGCTTGTTCGAGATAAAGCGGATCGTACCTGCCAAAGAGCCTGAGCCGTACAACGTGCCTTGTGGACCTGACAGCGCCTCAATGCGCGCGATGTCATAAACATGGATATCGGGCAGGCCGGTACCGGTGATCGGAATATCGTCGATGTAATAACCGACCGATTCACGCGCGCCGCCTGCGGGAACGATGCCGCGGAAATAGGGCGTATTGCGGCCCGGGCCGATGCCCGCGAAGGTCACGGACGGCAGCAGCGCCGCAAAATCGGTGAGGCCGCGGATCTGGCGTTGCGCGAGCACTTCGGTGCTCAGCGCCTGCATCGAGATCGGAACCTTCTGGATCGAGGTGGCATCGCGCGTGGCGGTAACGATGATTTCGCCAAGGCCGCTGCTCTGGTCCGCAGGCTGCTCGTCAGCCGGGGCCGGTGCTTCCTGCGGTTCGGCAGCATAAGCCGCCATTGGCAGAACCAGCGTGGAAAGGATCGTGCTGACACCCAGTGCCCTCATGGCCCGTGATTTGAACCCGGTCTTCTTGTTCATTGAACTAACCCCCTAATGCTGAAACGCAGGTTTTCCCGCACCTTCAATGCACCTGCCCCATGGTCTCCGACGCGGAGGCTCTGCTGCGTTGCAGCATGAGCGTACTTGGTCCTTCAGCGGCCAGATACCGCGAGGCAAACGTCTCCACCGGGCAAAAGGCATATGCGCCCTCAGCCCCCGCCACGCTGGACGCAGCAAGATCAGTTTCGGTGTTTTACCCCGGTACAAAGCGCGTTTTTATTGCAGTTCCCTGACGCTTGTCCGGGATTGATAATGCTGCGCGGCAACATGGAGTCAACTTCCTTTTTGGAACGACTCATACGCAATTACGGCACATCACTGCCGAAGGCGGCAGCGTTGCGATCATGACTTGGCGTTATTGTCGGGTTTCGCGCACCAGTGACCAGTCATAGCCCAGTTCTTCCACGCGGCGGCGCAGCATGGCTTTCAAGGCGTCAGTCGGCCTTGCATCGCGCGAAAGCACCCAAAGATAGCGTCCGGACGGTTCACCCACGATGGACCATTGATAATCCCCGGCGTGATCCATCACCCAGTAATCGCCATAGAACGGCCCGAAGAACGAGACCTTGAGTTTGGCACCGGAAGCGGCATCGACCACTTTGGCTTTGCCGGTTGCGGTGGTTACAGCGCCGTCCACCGCGCCCTTATGGCACGTGTTCAACACGCGGATCGAGCCATCGGCATTGCGCGAGTAATCGGCAGAGACCGCCTCGCAATCCTTCTGGAACGCTGCATCATAACGGTAAAGTTCGTACCAGCGGCCAAGATAGCGCTCGATCTCCACCGGCTTGGCAGGTTGCGGCACCTTCGGATTGCCAACCGGCGGCTTGGACAGGACCACGCAAGCAGAAAGCCCTGCCAGCATACCAATCACAAGGGCGGCTTTGAGTGATGTGAAGCGCATCGATGTTCTGTCCGGTCGGGTAAAGCCACAGCCTATCACGTCCGTTGCCATGGCACGACCGCTCTCGATCATGCCGGACAAACAAACCATGGCCACACCTGCCCGGCCCATCACCCTTTCGCATTACCCTTCGCACCATTTGGCCCGATACCCGGCCCCGCAAGGCCAATCCCGCCCGCCAAGCTATTGTCTTTGTGATTTTTTGTGTACCCGACAGCACCATAGCAAGCGCCGTGCAAGGCGCTGGAATCCGGGGCGCATTACCTATGAGCAGCACGTCTTTGAAAGCTGTTTTGGCAGCGGCAACGGCGGTGGCCAGCCTCTGTGCCACAACCGCGCCCGCTCTGGCCCAGACCGCTGCGCCCGAACCATCTGCGCCCGAAGGCAACATCATCGTCACCGGCACCCGCACAAGCAGCCTGCGCGCCGAAGACAGCCTGTCCCCCGTCGAAATCCTTGGCGCGGCGATGCTCAGACGCGATGGCAGCGGAGCGCTGATGAACGTCCTCGCCAACGCGCTGCCTTCGCTGAATGTGCAGGCGGTGGGCTTTGACCTTGCCAACGAGACGCTCTCGGTGCGGATGCGCGGCCTTTCGCCCAATCACACGCTGGTGCTGGTCAATGGCAAGCGGCTCCACGGCACGGCCAATCTCGCCGTGCTGGCAGGACCGTTTCAGGGCGGCGCAGCGCCAGACCTCAATTTCGTACCGCTGATGTCGGTCCGCCGGATCGAGGTGCTTCAGGACGGTGCGGCCGCGCAATACGGCTCGGACGCTATCGCCGGTGTGCTCAACATTATCCTCGATTCCGAAGCTTCGGGCGGGAATGCAACGCTCACCCAGGGCGGCTATTATCGCGGCGATGGCATCACTACCGAAGGCACCGCCAACTTCGGCCTGCCGCTGGGCGCATCGGGCTTTGTCAACATGACCGGTTCGATCCGCGATCACGGCTTCAGCAATGCCGGTGGCCCCGACCAGCGTGTGGAACGCGCCATCGCATCGGGCGAGCATCCCGAATACCGCCAACTCGCGGGCTATCCGCTGGTCAACAAGGTGTTCGGTGACGCGCGCTCTCGCACCTACCTTGCCACGATCAATGCCGGTGTGCGGCTGGCAGGCGGCGGCGAGGCCTATGCTTTTGGCACTTATGGCAACAAGAAATCGGGCGGCTGGGCCAACTTCCGCCTGCCTACCAAGCTGCCCGCGCTCTACCCCGATGGCTTCTCGCCTATCGACTGGGTGATATCCGATGATCTGAGCGTCACTTCGGGGCTGCGCACGAAGACCGGCGAGTGGTCGCTGGATTTCAGCTCGACGTACGGGTTCAACCACAACCGGGTGGAGGTGACCGGATCGGCCAATGCCGATCTCTTCGCCGATACCGGCGCAACGCCGTTCGATTTCTACAACGGCAACCTTGATAACAGCCAGTGGACGATCAACTTTGACGCGCACCGGCCACTCTCCATCGGCCTGCCGACGCCTGCCACGCTGGCACTCGGCGCCGAATACCGCCGCGAGACTTATGCGATTGCCGCTGGCGATCCGGCATCGCGCTACAAGGCCGGATCGCAATCGTTTCCCGGCTTTTCGCTGACCGATGCAGGATCGACCCGCCGCACCGTCAAGGCCGCCTATGCCGACCTTGCCTTTGCGCCGCTTGCCGCGCTCCAGCTTGATATTGCCGCCCGCTATGAGGACTACAGCGACTTTGGCGATGCGCTGGTCGGCAAGGCCAGTGGCAGGCTGGAGATCAGTCCGGCGCTGGCGGTGAGGAGCACTTACAGCACCGGCTTTCGCGCACCGACCCTTGCCGAGCAGCGTTATTCGGCAACCAACGTCCAGCCCAATTCGGCGTTTGTCCAACTGCCCCCCAATTCCTCCGCCGCCCGCCTGATCGGGATCGATCCGCTGACGCCCGAGAAATCGACGAACCTCAATTTCGGCATCGTCGCCAAACCCGCAGCAGGGGTGAGCCTCTCGCTCGATCTCTACCAGATCAACATCCGGGACCGCGTGGTGGGCAGCGGCACGCTTTATGGCACATATGCCGGAAGCCTGCGTTCGGCAGCCGTCAACGCGGCAATCGAGGCCAACGGCAATACGCTCGAAGCGGTGCCGTTCTCTGGCGTGAACATCTTTTCGAACGGCATCAACACGCGGGCGCGCGGCATCGATCTTGTGCTGGGTTTTCGCACGCCTCTGGGCAAAGGTCTGGTCGACTGGTCACTCGCGGCCAATTACAACCACGTCAAAGTCACCCGCATCCGCGCAACACCAGCCGAGCTGGCCGCATCGGGGCAACAACTGTTCGATCTGGTCGCAATCTCGAACCTTGAAACCGCATCGCCACGCCTGAAGACGGTTCTCGCCACGAACTACACCGCAGGCCCGCTGACGATTGCCTTGCGCAACACGCTTTACGGCCAATCCTCACGCTATGCCGATCCGGGTGACGGGAAGTATTACATTGACCGCACCGGCGCAAAAATCATCACCGACCTGACCATCAGCTACCGGCTTGCCCGCAATCTTGCGTTGAGCCTTGGTGCAAACAACCTATTCAACACATTCCCGGAAAGGGTCGATGCCCAAGGCCTTGCAGCAAGCGCCGCCGCCGGAAACCCCGCCGTGGAAATCTACCCGAGCTTTTCACCGTTCGGCATCAACGGCGGCTACTACTTCGGCAGGATCAATCTGGACTTCTGATCCCTGCGCCGCCCCATAGGCCGCACAATGCCCATCAGCGCAACTCGTGCCTTCGGCGCGTTACCACAGGGAAGCAAATGCACATGGTTCGATCTCTGATATATGCCTGCTTCCTGAGCGCCTGCGTGGCTGGCGTCGCTATCGCCAATTCGCCGCCGGCAGGACCTGCCTACCTTGACGAAAGCCATGCGGACGGAGCAAGTTGCGTTTTCTGGTTGAAGGCAAACGATGGTCAAGCCTCACCGCGCTATGTCATCGAAACCGATTTCCAGACTTACTGGATCAATACAGGCGGCAAGGATCAAGGCTTTGCCGATACCAGCCCCTCACCCATCATGAATATTCTCGAGACACCGGTCGGCAACTACCGGCTTTTGGAGGGGAACCCGTTGGATCGCGAATGCGAAGAATGTACGATCCGGGAGTACAAGCTTTTCATCGACTACACATCCGGCAACCAGTCTGTCACCGATCTTGTCGGATTGTGCGGATCCTAATCGCTGGTCCTGGCCGCGAGTGCGGTTCGCTGATTACCGGTCCGGATCAATGGTCCCGGCACGGGTTCTGCTGCGAACCGCGCTCGGGCTTGATCCCAGCATCGAGCGGACAAATTTGTTGAAATGCTGGGCATCGGGAATGCCGCAACGCTCGGCGACCCGCCAGATCGGCAGGTCGGTCGATTCCAGCAGGAAGCGGGCGTGTTCGGCCCTGCGCTGGAGCAGGCGGTGCAAAGCCGTTGTGCCAAATCGCTTGCGGAACAGGCGGTTGAGGTAGGCCTGTGATCGTCCGGCCGCAGTGGCAATCTCTTCAAGGCCGATTGGCTGGCTGAAGTGGTTGTCAATGAACTGGGCCGCTGCCGCCGCGGCATCATTGTGCGGCAAGGGGTTTGATTGGCGGGCCGCCGAAAGCAGAAGATCCTGCGCTGCGATGCGGGCAGCGTGGAAGCCGATATCGTCGCTGGCCGTGGCGAACTGCCAACTGACATGGGCAAACTTTTCACGCAGGTGCCCGCAGCCTGTCAAATGCAGGGATACAGGCACCAAGGGCCCGTCATCCTGATCGATCTCGAAGTGGATGCACCAGTGCCTGCCGGGCTTTGGCAGATGATACATTGAGGGAAGTCCGGCGGGGCTGAGCGTCAGATCGCCGGGCGCAATGGCAATTCGCTCGCCGTTCAGGATCATTTCGGCGGCATAGCCATGCAGGTGCAGGGCATGGGTCCGGCCCTGGTAAACGGTTGAAAAATCCCGGTCACTCAACACGAACTGTCCGGCCACCTTGATCGTGACCAGCTGTTCCAGCGGCAGTTTCCATTCAGGCATGTGCTGTTTTTTACCACAAAGGTCTGCCCTCTCCAATTGCGCACATCGGATTGATCGCCCAATTTTGCGAAGGTTTCGCGAAGGATCAACCGTCATGCTCAGCGCTGAACAAAAGCT
>CAZSTP010000020.1:15847-24572 GCA_964609325.1 uncultured Novosphingobium sp.
TTTTGCGAAGGTTTCGCGAAGGATCAACCGTCATGCTCAGCGCTGAACAAAAGCTTTTCTACCAAACCAACGGCTATGTGCTCGTCCCCGCCATGCTTGATATGTCCGAAGCGGCAAGCCTGCGGGCTGAAATGCACGCGATTGCCGCCAGCCAGGGGCCCAGCGATGCCACTTGGGACAGCGTGCGCAACACCGGCACGGCGATCACCCATTGCCACGATGTCCATTTCCGCTCGGCGCTAGTCACGCGCTTGCTGTCCGATCCGCGCCTGACCGGCGTCGCGCAAGACCTGATCGGGCCGAACGTGCAGCTTCATCACAACAAGATGTTCATCAAACCGCCCGCGAAAGGATCACCCTTTCCGATGCATCAGGATTACCCCTACTTTCCGCATCGCGATCATTCGATGATTGCCGTGATCCTGCACCTTGACGATGCGCCCGAAGAAAAAGGCTGTTTGTGCGTCTATCCCGGCACCCACAAACTCGGCCCGCTCCCGGCCTTTGGCAAAGACCACCATGTATCGACAACGTCCTACCCCATCGCACAGGCCACGCCGGTTCCGGCCAAGGCGGGCGATGCGG
Organism: uncultured Novosphingobium sp.; assembly: GCA_964609325.1. Classification (GTDB taxonomy): domain Bacteria; phylum Pseudomonadota; class Alphaproteobacteria; order Sphingomonadales; family Sphingomonadaceae; genus Novosphingobium. Next base: position 16,433 of record CAZSTP010000020.1, read on the forward strand.
TATTCTTCCACTACCTCACCGTTCACGGATCGGGCCAGAACCGGTCAGACGAAGCCCGCACCACGTTGCTGATCCAGTTGCGCGATCCTGCCGATGTGCCGCTGGACAACCGCCACGCCTCGCGCGGGCAAGGCATGATGCTGGCCGGTATTGACCCGACCGCCGGATCGTTCAAATTTGCTTGGGAGGAGTTAGCCTAAACCCGCACTTCGGCAATGCCGGAAACCGCGCCTGCCGCGCAGAGCATCGCACCGGTCACACCTGCATCCTGCGCCAGCGCTGGCGGACAAAGATAGCCCGGTTGCGCCGTCGCACGCGGGCCATAGACGCCGAGCTGGCGCACCATGGACTGCTGCACCGCGCTGGTCAGGCCCGGAGCCAGACCAACCCCGCCGCCCAGCACGATCCGCTGGGGCGAAAGCGTCAGCACCAGATTGCTGCAAAGCTGGCCGAGATAATCGGCAACCAGCGCATATTCGGCGCTATCGGGCATGAAATGATCCAGCGATGCGCCAAAGCGCGCCATGATCGCAGGGCCTGCAACAAGGCCTTCGGCACAATCATCGTGAAAGGCGCACAATGATGGCGCGCGGTCATGCGCCAGACGGTGCAGGGCAATATGGCCCATTTCGGGGTGCAGCAGTGCGGGCAACAGTTGTCCGTTGCACACAATCGCACCGCCAATGCCCGTGCCGATGGTCAGGTAGATGCCGATATCGACATCGCGCAAGGCCCCCAGACGCTGCTCGGCAATCGCCGCCGCGCCCACATCGGTAACCAATCGGGCGGGCACAGCGATACCTTGCGCCAAAGCGCCCATCAGGTTGAAGCCGCTCCAGCCGGGCTTGTTCGTATCAAGCAGGTGGCCAAAATCAGGCGCCTTGGGGTCCACCACAACGGGGCCGAATGCGCCCACGCCAAGGGCTTCGATGCGCAAGCTGCTCTGGTTGAAAAACGCACAGGCATCGGCGATGACCGCAGCGGGATCGCGTGTGGAAACCGTGTGGCGGCGCAAAATGGTGCCTTGACCATCGCCGATGGCAAACACCGTTTTGGTGCCGCCAAGCTCGATCCCGCCGATCATGGCCGCATCATGCACGGGCAGCCTCCGCTTGCATCTGCTGCATCACGCGCCGGATCATCGGACGCCCCGCCAGAAGGGCCGCAACCGCAACCAGATAGAGCGCGGCCATCATCGTGAAACCGGCGGCCAGCCCGGTGTGGACGGCGATGGCGGGCAGGGCCACGGTCGATATGCCCGCGCCCAGAAAGCCCATCATCGTCATCAGCCCGGCCGCCGTGGCGCGGGCGGCATCGGGCATGACATCGTGGAGCGCGGCATAGATACAGCCATCGAACAGTCCTTTGCCAAAGCTGGTAGCAAACAGTAACGCGCCAACCGTTATCACCGATCCCGCCAAGGGGAACGGCAGCAGAAACAGCGCCGCCAGTGACAGGCCGAGAGCCAGCACCGTAAAGCGCCCCGTCGGGCTTTTGGCGGCAAACCTGTCAGACATCCATCCGCCCACCAGCACCGAACAGAACCCGGCCGTGGTAATCATCACCGGCCCGACCAGCGCGCTGTCGGCAAGGTTCAGCCCCAGCACGTCGTGGGCATAAGTGTTGCACCAGTTCAGCACCGCAGACGAGGCCGCTGTGGCGAGGAAGAACACCCCGCACAGCAATATGGCCGCCGGATTGGCAAGGATCAGGCGCAGCGGCTCTCCCGCCGCCTTGCCCGTGCGGGTCCGGCTGGCGGGTGCATCATCGCGCAGGGCGAACAGCAGGATCGCCAGCACAACGATGCCAAGCGCTGCAAACACCACGAACGGCGTCGACCAGCCATATTGATCGGCCAGTCTGCCCGCCGCCCATGCGCCAAAGCCGCCGCCTGCAAAAACGGCGGTCTGGTGAATGGCCAGCGCGCGACTGCGCATCGCCGGTTTGTGCCATGCACTGATCAGCGCCGTCGCCGTCGGGTAATAGGTGGACTCTCCCACCGCGACGAGCGTGCGCATGCCAAGCAGCATCGCAAATCCCGTGGCCACCGGCATAAAGCCTGTCGCCATGCTCCAGAACAGCAATCCGAACAGGATCATGTTGCGGCGGCGCACGCTGTCACCAATGCGTCCGAACAGGAACGCGCAGACCGCATAAGTCCAGAAGAACACCGTATCGATCACGCCAAGCTGGATGTCGCTGATCGCAAAGGCATCGCGCAGCAGGGGCTTGACCGCGTTCAGGATGGCGCGGTCTGCCGAATTGAGGAACGAGACGAGCCATAGCAAGCCCACCAGCATCCACGGATAGCGCAGCGATGCCGGCTTGGCGAAACGCCCGGTCATCCGCGCAATCACTGGCCGCACCACGCCAGCCACATCGCGGCTGTCCACGAAAAATCGTCTCCGCCCGAACCTTCGCCGGTTTCCGGACTGAAGCTTTCAAAGAAGCCGGACTTTTCGATCAGTCGCGCAGAATCGGTGCGGATGCGTTCCGCCCAATCGCCATGGCCCTGTTCGGCAAGGCCAAGCGCCGCCATGTAATTGACAACCAGCCAGATCGGCCCACGCCAATAGCGCCGGTGATCGTATTCACGGCTGCCCGCCTCAAGGCTGGGCAACAGATATTCCGCGCTGGCGGTCAACCGCGCCAGCGCCTGCAAAAGCCTTGCCCGCTGCGCCTCGCTCCCGACACCTGCGTAAAAGGCGAGGAAACTGGCATTGGTGACCAGGCCTGAGCTTTCCAGCGTGGTTGCATCGCGCGAACAATAGGCGCCCGCCTCTTCGTTCCACAGCCAATCGATCCCCGCTTCAGACAGCGCAATCCGCGCACGGATTTCAGCCGCCGCAGCCGCATCACCAATCGCCTCTGCCATGGCCAGCAGATCACGGTTGGCACGCAGCAGCTCCATCGACATGCCAACGTCGACCATGCGGAACGGCCCATCGTCCGCGATTTTGCGGTGGTCCCAGCCGCAATTCCGGCCGAACTGGAGTATGGCCACATAGCGATCATATTCGCTTTGCTTCGGACGCATGGCGGCATCAACGTGGCCGGTATCGCGGCGTTGATACGTGCCGACACCGGACGTATCGACCCGCGCCAGCGCATCGTCCCATTCGCTGGAATTGTCGCGCCCGGTTTCCCAATTGTGCGTCACCATCACCAGCCCGTTGCCCAGCGGATCGCGGTAGGTGTGAAACCAGCGGTGGCTGCGCAAGCACGCGGCATATAGCGCGCGCATGCGGGGGTTGGCCGGGTCTGCCCCTTCCTGTTCCCACAGGTTGCGCACGATTGTAGCCAGCACGGGCGGTTGCGTGATGCCCGATGTGGCAGGCGTCTTGCCGGTGCCCCACACGCCGGGGCCGGGGAAATAGCCATCGTCGTTCTGGTGGAACACGATATGCGGGATCATGCCGTCATCCCACTGCGCTGAAACCAGCGTCTCGATCTCCTGCCAGGCGCGATCCCGGTCAAACGCGGCAAAACCCAGCGCCACGAAAGCCGAATCCCAGTTCCACTGGAACGGGTAAAGCCCGTGCGTCGGCACGGTATAGCCGCCGCGATCATTGCGTTGCAGGATGTCGCGGGCCTGCTGGTCCAGTGTCGTGCTACGGCTCACAGGCTTTCTCCCACGGCGATCAGGCGGATATCGTTGACATTGGTGCGCGTGGGGCCGGTCAGGATCAGACCGCCGGTTTTGGCGAACAGGTCATAGCTGCGGTTTGATGCCAGCGCGGCTTCGCAGGCTTCGGCGGTGGCACGCGATGCGCTGTCAAAGTACCCCCCGGCATTGTCCTCGCTGCCGTCAATACCATCGCTGTCACAGGCCAGCGCGGCAACCGGTGCGCCCTCTGGCAGCGCGGCCATCAGTCCGGTGAGGTATTCGAGATTGGGGCCGCCGCGCCCGTCGCGATTGCGCACGGTCACGGTCAATTCACCACCCGAAACCAACAGGCAGCGGCGTCCTGCGGCCAAATGTTCCAGCGCAAGCGCGGCATGACGCTGCCCGATAAAAGCCGCATTGCCGCCCAGATCATCGCCGATCCGGATCACATCCCAGCCCTTTTGCCGGGCACAGGCCGTGGCGGCATCAAGCGCGGTCACGGCATTGGCGATCACATGCACAGGGTGTGGCGGGACCTGCGGAGCGCTGCCCGCCATGACCAGTTCGCTTAACGCGGCATCAACCGGCCAGCCGCTGCCCTCCAGTATGGCCAGCGCCCGCTGCGGATCAAACAGGCTGGCAAGCGACGGGCCCGATGCCACCACCGCCGGATCATCGCCCACCACATCGGAGATGATGAAGCTGTGCATGTCAGCACCCGCTGCCGCAGCGGCAGCAGCCAGACGGCCTCCTTTGACCTGCGAAAGATGGCTGCGCACAAAGTTGATTTCGGCAATCGGTACGCCCGATTTCACCAGATGATCGTTGATCTGCGCTTTGCGCTCCAGCGTCAGCCCCGGCAAGGGATCAATCAGCAGCGATGACCCGCCGCCCGATATCAGGAACACGACACGGTCCCCGGCCCGGGCCGTCGCAGCCAGTTCGCGAATGCGCCGTCCGGCGGCAAGGCTGGCCGCATCGGGCACCGGATGGCTGGCCTCGATCACGCCGATTGCGCCGGTATCCCTGCGCGGGCCATGGCCGAACCGCGTCACGACGCAGCCCGTTACCGCGCCCGGCAGGTGTTGTGCGGCCACTTCGGCCATGGCCGCCGCCGCTTTGCCGCAGCCCAGCACGATCGTGCGGCCTTGCGGTTCGTCTTTGGGCAAGACACCCGCCAATGCAGCGGGCGCGCTGGCCGCTTCCACGCCAGCCATGAAGATCGACAGCAGTTCATCGCGCAGCAGCATGACAGACCTCTTTCGCGGCGGTGTCCGGTAATGGTGCGCAAAGACTACCGCTGCGGCAAGCCCGCAGCGGTAGCGGAAGGCATCAGAAGTTGTACGTCAGACGGCCCGTGATCCGGCGTGGCAGCACAGGACGGCCCACAAAGAACGCGCCATTGGCAACCTGGTTGGAATCCTGTCGCGGCGATCCTTCGGTAACGGCATCGGTGTTGAACAGGTTGAACACGTTGACGCTCACCCGCAGCGAACCGGTTGCCACCGGCACCTTGTAGCCTGCATCAAGGTTGGCGATGTTCCAGCCGTCCAGCTCGATCAGGTTGTTCGATGCGGTAAAGTTCGGGCCGGTGTAGTTGGTGAACACCGACAGATCGAACGCGCCATCATCGTAATAGAGTCCGGCGTTGTAAAGCAGTTCGGGCTGCCGCTCGACCCGCTTGCCGATGTTGGCAGGCGTCGTGTCAAAGGCGGTAAACTTGCTCTTTTGCAGGGTGATGTTACCGTTGAAGCGCAAGTTCTGCACCAGCCGCACATCGATCGTGCCTTCTGCGCCATAGGATTCCGCGCCCACCAGATTGACCCGTTCGATCAACCCGCCCTGCCCGTCGTTGACGAACAGAACCTGCCGGCGGTTATCCAGCTTGGTATAGAACCCGGACACGGTCATCGTCAGGCCCGGCTTGCTCATCTTGAAGCCGACTTCGGCCTGCTTGATGATTTCGGCGGTGTAGCTTTGCGTGCCGGGCGAAAGGCTGGCATCGGCTGCCGTGCCTGCAGGCAACGGACGGAACGCGGCAGAGCGCAGTTCGGGGAAGAAGAACCCGCGCGATGCGTTGGCATAGAGGCTCATATCGTCGGTCAGCTTGTAAAGCGCACCGGCGGCTAGCGCCCATTCTGTTACATTGACATTGCCCGTCAGGAAGCCACCATTGCCCCAGATCACGTCACGCAGCGCGCTCGACAGGTTCGGCGTGGCGGCATCGGTCACCACCGTTGACGTGCGTTCGCGGCTGATCGTCCCGCGCATGTGTTCCACGCGGAAGCCGATGTCGAAGTTGACGCGGTCCCCGATCTTCATCTGGTCGGCGATATAACCGGCATAGCGCTCTGCTTCATGGCGATTGTTCACATAACCGGCACCGGCATTGAGCAAGCCATTGCGCGAAACCACGGTTTGCGCAGACGTCTCCGGATTGGTGATCGTCAGGTTCACCAGACGCGGCTGGTTGTTGAATTCGGCCAGGAATGTGGTGGTCACATTGCGGTCACCCGCGCTGGCATTGCCGTAAAACCCGCCCAGCGTGAACGCGTGATCGACCGATCCGGTTTGCAGCTTCTTGGTCAGGTTCACCTCGGCGGTGAAATCATGCACCGGCCGGTCGCGATCCGTAATGCGGTTGGCAAACAGCAGGAAGTTGGCAGGCACCGCGCCGCCGCCCGCAAAGGTGAATTGCGCATTGGCCAAAGTGCCAAGGCTGCGGTTGGTCAAAAAGCTTTGCAGCGTTTCGGGCACGTTGATCACGCCATCGCCATCCGACCACAGCCCGAACTTGTGCTTGTAATCGCTGTACTTCACCCGGCCATTGAGGCCCCAACCGCTGTCACCGAAGTCCTTTTCGAAGGTCAGGCCCAGCATGCCGCCACGGGTCGAAACGCCCTCACCGATGTCAGATGCAAACGCGCCACCGCCGGGCGTGTTGAACCCGAGGTTTGCGGCGAAATTGTTTTGGACCGAATTGACGAGATTGCCGTCATTTCCGGCAAGCCGCGAACGCGTCGGCCCGTCCAGCGGGATCGGCAGGTAGAACTGGACCCGGTCATTGATATACTGGCCCAGCAACTTCACATTGCCGCTGCCATCGGCGAACCGGTATTCCAGATTGCCGCGAAACTGTCCGCCCTTGGTGTCCAGATTGGTGCGGATCGGGCCTTTGTCGATGCGGTAAAAGCCCGACATGCCGAAGTAGAAATTGTTGCCAAGCGGCCCGCTGAGCGCCACATCGCCGCGATACCGGTCGCGCTGCGCCACTTCAAGCTGCACCGTGCCTTCAAGCTGGTCGCCGCCTGATTTGCTGATGTAGTTGATCAGGCCCGCAACCGAGCCGGGGCCGAACAGGTTGGAAACCCCGCCCCGCACGAATTCCAGACGGCTGATGCCCAGATCGTTGCGCGCATAAACGTCATAAGCCGATGAATTGAGGCCGAACGAGGACAGCACCGTCACCCCGTCATACATCAGCGGCGTGAACTGGTATTGCCCGCCCGATGGCAGGCCACGGATAAAGATATTGGCGGCAACTTCACCGCCGCCACCATCGGCCTTGATCGACGGGATCGTGTTAAGAATGTCGGCCTGGCTGGTCACACCTGTCCGCGCCAGAGCATCTTCACCAAGCTGGCTGACCGCAAGCGGCGTATCCAGTGCGATGCGTGAACGGCTGGTGCCGGTAACGATGATTTCCGCATCGTTTGCGCTTTCCGTTTCTGCGGGATCACCGGCTTGTGCGCTTGCCTGTGCTTGCGCGCACGTCGGGATCAGGGCCGCCAGCGAAATACCAGCCATGGCTGCTGTCAGAACCAGCTTCATCGACACTCTCCTCACCTGATAGCCCTTGATGGGACTTTCGTTGGAATCGGAGTTAACACCCTCTGTGCGCTATTACAACCCATAATGAGTATTATAATGAGTGAAAATGTTGCCAGCGCCCTCCGCTTCTGCGATGGTGCATGCGATGACAGCGCACGCCCACGAAGACCATTTCCAGAAACCCTCGGAAAGCGAGGCGAATATCCTGAGCTACGTGCTGCGCAATCGCGGCACGACCCAGCCCGAGATCGCGCGCAATTGCGATCTTTCGCAGCAGACGGTTTCGCGTCTGGTCAATGAACTGGTGGATCGCGGCGCGCTCGCCCAAGGTGGCCGCAAATCCAGCGGACGCAGAGGCCAGCCCAGCGTCACGATCAACATCGCGCCCGAATACGCCTATTCGCTCGGCATCGCCTTGATGACCGATGCGATGTCGGTCTTGCTCATGGATTTTGCGGGCAACGTGGTCGATTACGATTATGTCGCCATGCCGGTGATGACACGCAAAGCGGTGTTTGACCGCCTCGGCGGCGTCAAGCAGCGCTTTTTAGACCGGACGCCCAGCGCGCGCGAGCGGTTGACCGGCGTCGGCATCGGCATTTCCGGGTACTGTCTCGATGGCAAATCGCGCTACAACCCGCCCCGCGCGCTTGATGACTGGGCGATGGTGCCCATCGATGAGGTCTTCAGCGATGCCCTCTC
>CAZSTP010000021.1:0-24431 GCA_964609325.1 uncultured Novosphingobium sp.
TGCTCAGCGATCTTGCCGATTGGCTGCGTGACCATGGCCGCAGCCGTTTCCTGTTTACCGCGCCGCCGCTGCGCCTGCCCGGTGCTGTAGGTTCACCGGTAACAGGCGTAGGGACGGTATAGGGGGAAAGTCTAAGGGGCCGGTCTGGCTTCAGGCCACCAAAGCGTAATCAGACAAGTTCGGCGTACGCATCACTTCGACGAAGTGGTCATAGCTCCACGGCCACACTTGCGGCACCCCGTTGGCATCAAGATACCAACTGCTGCAACCCGATGCAAAGACCGTGCGCATCGCATCCTTGTTGCGCGCCGCTTCATAGGTTTCCAGCGCCGCCTCTGTCGGGGCGACGGACTTGGCCTTTCCGGACCGGACAAGGTCGATCAACTGTTCGAAATAGGCCCACTGCTTTTCGGCAATATCGATCAGCGAAAAATTGCCGACAGGGCCGGTCGGGCCATTGAGCAGGCACAGATTGGGGAAGTGCGGGATGGTGACAGCATAATAGGCGCGCGGACCCTTCTTCCAGAATTCGTCAAGATCCAGACCACCTTCGCCATGGAACTTCATAGGCCGTACGAACTTGCCCACGTCGAATCCTGTGGCAACGGCCAGCACGTCCAGCTCGTGGAAGGTGCCGTCCTTCATGCGGATGCCGGTAGCCTCGACGCGCTCGATCGCCTTGTTTTCAAGGAATACGGTTGGTTCCTGCACGGCGTTGTAATAGTGGGCTGAAAAGATCATGCGTTTGCAGGCCGCGCGGTAATTGGGGCGCAGCTTTTCCTTCAGTTCCGGATCGCGGATGCTCTCTTCCAGGTTCTTCTCGACGATGTCCTGAATTTCGGAAAGTTCGGGCGAATCCATGTCGATGATCGCGGCGGTAAAGCGGGCCTTGCGGGCGGCGGCATCCGGGCCGTTGCGCACAGCCTCGATCTTTTCAGGATCATCGCGGAAGGCCTGCTTGTCGGCTTCGGTGTATTGCAGGTCGGGGCAGGGCATGATCCATTGTGGCGAACGCTGGAAATGGACCAGCCTGGCCGCTCGATTGGCCAGCGCTGAAACGATCTGTACGCCGGTTGATCCATTGCCGATCACACCGATCCGTTTGCCATCCAGCTGCACGGAATGGTCCCAGCGGGCGCTGTGGAACCAGGGGCGCTCGAAGGTCTCCAGACCGGGAATGGCGGGCACACTGGGGTGATGCAAAACACCACTTGCCGCCACCAGAATGTCGCAAGAATCCACCTCGCCAGCCTTGGTTGTCACATGCCAGCGGCCGTCGCGCCAATCGCAGCGGTCAATTTCGGTGCTGAAGCGGATAAAAGGCATCAGCCCATACCGTTCCGCAATGCCTTCGAAATAGGCCTTGATCTCGCTGCCCGGAGCGTAAAATGCGCTCCATTCGGGGTTCAGCGCGAACGAATAGGAATAGCTGTGCGCAGGCGTGTCGCAAGCAAGGCCCGGGTACGTGTTCTCGCGCCAGGTCCCGCCGGCCGATCCGCCTTTTTCATAAATGATGAAATCGGTTTCGCCGCGTTCCAGCAGCTTGATGCCGGCAAGCATTCCGGCCATTCCGGCGCCGATGATGATGGTGCGAAGGCTCTTTTCGGCCATGTCAGGTGTCCTCTGTTTTGATGGCTGCAGACTATGCAGGCCGGATGCGCAATTGAAGCACCATTTGGCAATATGATCGCTACAATTCGCGTCAGAATTGCCCTATACGCGTGTCACATGTCGCAAATCATGCCAGTAATCCGACCATGCGCAAAGATCCGGTAGCGCGCGATGCCGATGGTGCACCGGCTGTGCCCGATCCGCTGGCCGAAGCCAGCGCGCGCCTGTTGCGCAGTGCCCAGGGCACCATGCGCACATCTGTACCGCGCCAGTCAAAGGATGCACCGCCTGCGGAACTCTCTCAATTCGTGCAGCTTTATCGCGAATGGATTGTGCTGGAACGCAGCGAATTGGGCACGCAGCAGGAACAGGCGGATCAATGGCAAATGCTGGTGCATTGCATGGTCAATGCCGCAACGGTGCGCGATGCCATTGACCAGTTCCTGCACTTTGCCCCCGTGGTCTGGGGTGAACGTGCGCCGGTTGGCTTGCGCGATGAAGGCAATGTGGCAGCACTGATTTTCAATGAACCGCACCGGCCCGGCGCAGCGGGGCTGGTGGCAGCGATCTGGATGCAATCACTGATCCTGGGCACACTGGAATTTCTGGCCAATGCGCGGATGACAGGGGCGTCCGGCCGCGTGATCCATGACAATATCTTGCCCGATGGTGTTGCGCGGCTGCTGTTTGATGCCCCGCTGGCCTTTGCGCAAAGCGACGTCGCCCTGCTCATCCCGCGCGCGTTCCTGCGCCGTCCGGTTGTGATGCGCGCAACCGATCTGCCGCGCTTCTTCCGCCAATTGCTGCCACTCACTCTGGGCGCTGTGCGGGCCATTCCCGATATGCGCACGATGGTGACAGGCCTGATCCGCGATTACAAACGCGGGCCGGACTATCGCGACATCAGTCGCGCCCATGTGGCGGCGATGCTGGGCCTGAGCGAGGCAACCATGCGCCGGAGGCTGGAACGCGAAGGCGTGACCTTTCGCGAGATCAAGGATGCCGTTTACAACGACCTTGCGCGCGAATGGCTGGATGAAGGCGGCGTAGCGGTCGGGACAATTGCCGCACGGCTTGGTTTTAGCGATGCCTTTGCGTTCCGGCGCTTCTTTGTGCGCCGGAACGCGGTGCCGCCCACCGCCTATCGCAACCGCGAATCAGTGTGATTCGTTGGATTCGGGATAGCGGCCAAGGCACAGGAACAGCCCTGCCGACAGCAGGCATAACGGAATTGCCGCCCAAAGCGCCGGGGTGTAGCTGCCGGTGGCATCATAGACCGCGTTAAGCGCGACCGGCCCGTTGCCACTGGCAAAGCCCAAGCAACCGCCAATCGTGCCGAACAGGAAGCCAAAGTTCTCCCGTCCGAAATAGCGCGATGTCAGATAGGCGACGATGTCGAGTTCCGCTCCCAATGAAAAGCCGAAGATCAACACCGCAATCGCCGCGGCAGCGATCGAACCGGGCAAGCCGATGAGCAGAAGAATCGCGGCAATCGGCAATGATACGCATATTGCGGCAATGATCCGTCCATCCATCCGATCAAGCAGGGAACCGATGGCCAGGCGCCCGAAAATGGCCGTGACCCCGACGAGGCCGGCGATCCACGCAGCATCGCCACGAGCAATGCCGCTGGCAGACAATACAGGGACAATGCTGACCACCATCGTGACGACAACCAGCGCAATGCTGACGCCTGCGATCAGCAGGACCGGGAACCGCCATGACAGGATGCCGCTTTTCCATACCGAGGCGCGGACGACCGGTGCGGCCTTTTCAGTTCGGCGTGTGCGATCGCGATCGACCACGCTGGTGAAGAAGAACCAGATCAGAGGCAAGGCAATCACCAGCCAGATCGCGCCGAGGCCGACCCATGCCATCCGCCAGCCGAACGCTTCGATCAAGGAATGCGTCATCTTGGGAACCACGATGGAAGCAAGGCTGCTGCCGCACAAGGTGACGGCCAGCGCAAGGCCACGCCCGGCAGAGAAAAGGCTGGTAACCGCTGCGGTCCAGACCATTGGCTGCACCAGCACGATGCCCAGGGTCATTGGCAACCACAACAGCCGCCAGTGCCAGATGTTCGGCCCGGTCTGGCTGAACAGCGCAATCGATCCGCAAATGGTCAGCACCGCGGCAATACCGATCCGCCGTGGTCCATAGCGGTCAACCAGCAGACCCATGAACGGGGCGCAAATCGCGGCAATGGTTGCTGCAATTGAATGGCCGGACATGATCTGCACCCGGCTCCAGCCATATTCGCGTTCAAACGGTTCGATGAACAGCCCGCTGGAGTACGAGATGATCGATGCCATGGCCATGCCAGCGCATGCTGCCAGAACCACCGTCCAGTTCGCCCGCCATTCGGCCGCTGCGTTGCCTTCAATTCTTGTGGACACTGACATCCTTCCCAAATTCGTGCGCTATTGATTGATTACGCTTCCGGCATTGCATAATGACAACCGGCGCACTTGTCTCGGCAAATGGCAGTGCCGCGCAAGTTGCTGGAGAACAAAGGTGCGCAATTCAACGTGGCTGGCCAATGCTGGTGATCCTATCGCCCGACGCATGCTCGGCCCTGATGGCACGCACCGGCTTGAATCGGTCATGGTGCGCGGTTTCCCGCAAGAAGTGTTTGCAGGCGCGCCACGCAATCTGGCCGGTCTGTACCGCCAGGCGATGGATCATGCCGATGCGGTGATGGTGGTGCAGGATGGCCGCAGCCTGACCTATGGCGAAGCCTTTGCACAGGCAGGCGCGCTCGCCCACGCGCTCAAGACCCAATTCGGCGTCCGGGCAGGGACCAAGGTTGCTGTGGTGATGAGCAACCGCATCGAATGGATCATCAGCACGCTGGCCATCACCGCCATCGGCGGCGTGGCCGCGCTGGTCAACAGCCGGGGTGTTGCCGATGAAATGCTGCGCGCCATTGCCACTGCGCAATGCGACCTTGCGATCATCGACGCCGAACGGGCCGCGATTATCGCAGGCGTCCTGCCTGATCCTGAATGGCCGCGCATTGTTGTCGGCGATGCGCCGCTGCGTGAAGGCAAGGATGCCGATTACGCCGCCTTGACCGTGCCTCATGCAGGCATTGCCTTTGCGCCTGAAGACTGCGATCCGGATGCAGGCGGCATCGTCCTGTTCACGTCCGGCACCACCGGCTTTCCCAAAGCGGCACTGTTAAGCCATGGCGCCTTGGCGCATTCCGTGGCGGTGGCCTGCTTCATGGGGTTGGTGCAGGACGCCCGCTATGAAGAGGAAACCGGCGAAATCCTGCCTGCCGAGCGCCGTTCGATGATTACGCCTGCGGTCATTCTTGGGCCGATGTTCCACCTGTCGGGGATCATGCCGATCTTCCGCGCAATAAGCCTTGGCACCACAATTCACATCATGACCAAGTGGAATGTCGATATTGCGTTCGACATGGTCGAAACCGTGGGCATGTCGCGCCTGTCCTTTGTTCCGGCGATGTTGTGGGACATGCTGCGCAGCCCGCGCGCCACGCCAGAAACACTGGGTAAAGTGGCCTATATGGCCAATGGCGCAGCGGCGTTGAACCCCACGTTGCTGGCCGAAATCCGCAAGCGCATGCCCAATTGCCTGCTGTCCAACACCTATGGACAGACCGAAACGACCGCTTGGACATGTTCGATCAGCGGCGCGGCTTATCTTGCCAATCCCGGTTCGTGCGGCTGGCCCGCTCCCGGCATCAGGCTGTCGGTCCGGCGCGATGATGGCACCGAGGCTGAAGTGGGCGAAGCGGGCGAATTGTGGGTCAGCAGCCCCGGTTTGATGACAGAATACCTTGGCGATCCAAAGTCCACGGCGGAAACGCTGCAGAAAGGCTGGCTGGCATCAGGTGACGTTGCGATCATTGATGAGGCAGGCATCGTCACGATCGTGGATCGCAAGAAGAACATGGTCATTTCGGGTGGCGAGAACATCTACTGCGCCGAAGTGGAGCGCGTGCTGGCCGATCATCCGGCCGTGCGTGATTGCATCGCCTATGGGCTGCCTGATGAGCGGCTGGGTGAGCGGCTGGCCGCGCATGTGGTGATCAGCCCCGATGCCACAGTTGGTGAAGATGACATCAAAGCGCATTGCCGCGACCATCTTGCCATTTACAAAGTGCCGCGCGTGGTGGTGTTATCGCACGAAGCCTTGCCACGCACCGCATCGGGCAAAGTCGACAGGGGCAAGTTCCTGAAACAGATCAAACCCGCATAAACCGCAGCACTGGCGGAACGGGCACAAAAAGCAAAGAGGATAGCAGGATGGGCGAACAGACCTTTGACGAGGTTTTCGATTTTGTCGTGGTGGGCAGCGGCGGCGGTTCGATGTGTGCTGCGCTGGTCATGCGCAAGCAGGGCAAAAGCGTCGTCGTTCTTGAAAAGACCGATCTGATCGGCGGGACGACATCGCGATCGGGCGGGGTGTTGTGGATACCCGACAACCGTTTCATGAAACAGGACGGTGTGCCCGACAGCCCCGAACAGGCCATGAAGTATATGGAGGCTACAGCGGGCCAATCCGTCGACGCACCTGGATCCACGCTGGAAAAGCGCCAGGCTTATGTCGACCATGCGCCCCGGATGATCGACTTTCTGGTGGAGCAGGGGATCAAGCTGCGCCGTGCGCCGTCATGGCCCGATTATTATGATGACCGTCCGGGCGGTTCCGTTCCCGGACGCACCGTTCTGGCCGATTTGTTCGATACCAATGAACTGGGCGAATGGAAGGCCAGGCTGCGCCCCAACTTCATGGCGATACCGGCCTATCACAGCGAGGCGTTCGAGATTTCGACGTTCAAGTCATCGCTGAAGGGTAAGCTGATGATGCTGAAAGTGGGGCTGCGCGCGGCGGCGGCAAAGATCACCGGCAAGGCGTGGACGCAGGCAGGAGGCGCATTGCAGGGCCGCATGCTGCAGGCATCGCTGCGGGCCGGGGTCGATCTGCGGGTGAACAGCGCCGTCAAGGGCTTCATCATGCAAGACGGCGCGGTGAAGGGCGTGGTGATTGAAAAGGATGGCCGCGAATGGCGCATTGGCGGGCGGCTTGGCGTGCTGGTCAATGCGGGCGGCTTTGCCCAGAATCAGGCGATGCGCGACAAGTACATTCCGGGCACCTCGGTTGAATGGACCGCGACCACGCCGGGCGATACCGGCGAGATGATCCAGTCGATGGAAGGGCTTGGCGCTGCGCTGGCACAGATGAACGAACGCGTCGGCAACCAGATGTCCATTCCGCCGGGCGCTGCGAACACCGATGGGCAGGGCGTCAATCTGGGCCGGGTCAGCGGGCAGATGAATTATGCCAAACCGCACAGCATCGTGGTGGATCAAAGCGGCGTCCGCTACATGAACGAAGGCGGCTCCTACATGGCGTTTTGCCAGAATGTGCTGAAGCGCAACGAAACCGTGCCTGCCATCCCGAGCTGGTGGATTTCCGATGCGCAAAGCATGCGCAAATACCTGTTCTGCGGAACGATGCCCGGAACCGCAAAACCGCAGGAATGGTATGACAGCGGTTTTCTGGTGCGGGCAGACACGATTGCCGAACTGGCCGCAAAAATCGGGGTGGAACCGGATGTGCTGACAGGGACGGTCGAGCGTTTCAACGGCTTTGCCCGCACAGGCCGTGACGATGATTTCAAACGTGGCGCACGGGCTTATGACGAATGGCTGGGCGACCATTATCACACGCCGTCCAACACGCTTGGCACCATCGAGGAAGGCCCGTTCTATGCAACCAAGGTCTGGCCCGGTGATGTGGGCACATATGGCGGCGTCGTGACCGATGTGCACGGACGCGTCTTGCGTGAAGATGGTTCAGTCATCGAAGGGCTTTATGCGACCGGCGTATCGACGGCATCGGTGATGGGCAGGTTCTATCCCGGCGCAGGTTCCAGCGTCGGACCATCGTTTGTCTTCGGCTATCTTGCCGCGCGCCATGCTGCCAACGCCGGAAATTCGCTTTGATGATGCAATACTGACGTGTTCACCCCCTGACCGATGGGCAATCAAGTCGGTCAGGGGCGCGGTTCCCACACCAATGGCAGGCTTTGCAGCATGGCTGCTGCACCGACTTTCACCGTCAGCGTTGCGCCTTGGGCAATGGTGAAGTCGGGAATCCGGACAAGCCATTCTTCGAGGAAGATGCGTATTTCAGCGCGAGCCAGCGATGAACCCATGCAATAATGCGCACCAGCCCCGAACGTTGCGTGAAGATGGCGAGGCCGTGCAAAGTCCACTTCCAGCCAATCGCCACCGTCATCGGGGAAATTGGCCAGTGCCGTCGGCACGACGATCAGATCACCGGCTTTCAGGTGCACCGTTCCCAATATGGTGTCCACCGCCACTTCGCGCGTAAGGTTGACCATCGCCATGCGTCGCAGGAACTCTTCGATCATGTTGGTCAGCAGGTCGGGATGATCACGGATCTGCTTACGATGGCCGGGGTTCAAGGCAAGAAACCGGGTTATGAACGTCAACATCGACGCCACCGTATCAAGGCCTGCCAGCATCAGGACCGACATCAGGCCCTGCAATTCGTCATCGCGCAGCGGCCTGTCGCCAAAACCCGATGCGGCCAGTTTGCTGACCAGATCATCCCCTGGCCTGGCACGCCGTTCGCGCACTTTGGCCATGGTGTAATCGGCCAGTTCTGCAAAGCCGCGCATCCGCGTCTCAGGCAGATCGGGCCGCACGATCCGGTCCACCACGGCCATGATATGCGGGCGGTCAGCTTCGGGCAGGTCAAGCATGCTCATGAAGATTGCAATGGGCATGCGCTGGGCAAAATCGCCGACAAATTCGCACTTCCCGCGTGGTGCAATTTCCGTGACCAGATCGACGCAAATCGTCCGCGCGCGCTCGGTCAGTTTCTTGACGGCAGCGGGCGTCATAGCCGTCGAGATCAGCCGCCGGTAAATCGCATGGTCAGGCGGATCGATCATCAGCGGAATGATCGGCGGAGCAGGATTCGCCTGCTTTGGCACGCGCATGGCTCTGCTTGAAAACGTCGCCGCATCTTCGAGCACGGCGCGCACAAGATCACCGTCGGTTACAACCCAGTGACCACCGTTGGCCTGCGTCCAGAAGATGTCGGGCACCCCCGAATCGCGCAAGCGCACCAGCGCTCCTGCAAAATCGCCATCCGTCGCATCGACATGGAAAGTATCGTAAGCGATGATCCGCTCTGGCGGAACATGGAGAGGAACATCTGTGCGTGACGGATAAAGCATTTTCGGCTCATCGATCTTGTTGCTATCGTTGGCGGCGATGCTGTCACCCCTTTTGCCAGGTGGCAAGTGTGCTGGCCAGTTTCACGAAAGAATGAACCTCCTCTATTGCAATAATTCCGGCAATCATTAGTGCAGGCACGGCATGCCCGGATGACAGCTAAGGATTCCGGCCCGGTTCTGCACAATGGCCACGATGATGGCTGGCGCAGTGCCGATAGCAAGACGATCAGGATGCGAGGAGCAAAGGCTGTGGCATTGGCGACCAATTACGATACCGAGGCATTGAAGGCTCTGGTCAGCGACCGTGCCGCACTCATCAAAAACCTCGAATCAGCCGATACCGCGCCGTTGCTGATGGTGCTTGTGCACCTTGGCGGCGACCCTGCCTGGCTGGAACGTGTGGGTCAGTACATCAAGGGGCCGTGGAGCTTCCACGACGAAACGCCTGCTGACGTGAAGGCAGAGATGCGCGAAGCAGTGGCCGATGTTCTGGCTGATTATGCAAATAGCGGAAAGCCTCTGCCGACCTCGCTGCCAACGTATCTTTTGCCGCGCATGCTCAAGGCCTGCACCGGTCAGGACGTGCCGCCGGAATACTTCCCGATGGTCGATGAAGAAATGGACCTTGCGGGCACCGATCCCAAGACCGTCCACTGGCGCAGCACGCCCGATCCAAAGCGCCTGGCCGATTTTCAGGTTCTGGTTGTCGGCGCCGGCTTTTCGGGCATCGGCATGGGGATCAAGCTGAAAGAAGCGGGCATTCCCTTCACCATCATCGAAAAGAACGATGAAGTGGGCGGGACATGGTACGAAAACACCTATCCCGGCATTGGCGTTGATACCGCCAATCACTTCTATTCGTATTCGTTCGACAACAACAACGACTGGGACCACTTCTTCGCCAAGGGCGACCAGATCGAAGCGTATATCAAGCGCAACGCCGACCGGCACAATCTGCGCGAATTCATCCGCTTCAACGAAGAAGTGCTGACGCTGCGCTGGGATGAACCGAGCCAGCTTTGGCATGCGGAAATCCGTGGCAAAGACGGCGTGGTTTACAAAGCCACCGCCAATGCCGTGGTCAGCGCTGTGGGCATGCTCAACCGGCCCAAGGTGCCCCCGATCAAGGGGCTTGAAACCTTCAACGGCCCGGCATTCCACACCGCGCGCTGGGACCATACGGCAGATTATGTGGGTAAGCGCGTCGGCATGATCGGCACGGGTGCGTCAGGCATGCAGGTTGGCCCTGCCATTCAGCCTGTGGTCGGCAACCTGACCATCTTCCAGCGTTCGCCGCATTGGGCGATGCTCAACCCGCTGTACTTTGAAACCGTCACGGATTCAAAGAAGTGGGTGCTGAACAGCATCCCGTTCTATACCAAGTGGTTCCGCTTCCAGCTGTTCTGGTCATCGTCGGACACGTTCCACCACAACCTGAAGGTGGATCCGAACTGGCCCGACAAGAAGCACACGCTCAACGCCAACAACGCGGAGATCCGCAAGCAGCTTGAAGCCCATATCGCCAATGAAGTGGGCCACGATCCCGAATTGATCCGCAAGGCGACGCCGGACTACCCGCCTTATGGCAAGCGCATGCTGCGCGATAACCACTGGTATCGCATGCTGACCAAGCCCAACGTCGATCTGGTCGATGATCAGATCGATCACGTTGAACCCGAAGGCGTTGTGACAGCGGACGGCAAGCTGCACCCGTGCGATATTCTGGTGCTGGCTACCGGATTTGAAACCCGCCGGATGCTATGGCCGATGCAGATCGAAGGGCGCGGCGGCGCAACCATTCTTGAGCGCTGGGGCGATGAAGACCCGCGCGCACACCTTGGCATCACCGTGCCCGAATTCCCGAACTTCTTCGTGATCTATGGACCGAACACCAATCTGGCGCATGGCGGCAGCGCCGTGTTCCATTCCGAATGCCAGATCCGTTACATCATGCAGGGCTTGCGCGAACTGATCGAAGGCGGCCACGCGGCGCTTGAAGTGAAGCCTGAGCCGTTCTGGGATTATCAGGAAAAGGTTGATGCCGCGCACCGCGAACTGGTGTGGTCGCACCCCGGCGTGACCAGCTGGTACAAGAATGGCGCAGGCCGCGTACACGCTGCATCGCCGTGGCGTCTGGTCGATTATCGGAACATGACCGAAACCTTCAAGCCTGAAGAGTACGAATTCACCCCGGCCGCATAAGGCCGGGGGCACCACCAAAAGAGAGAGGGCGCACAATGTCCGGACGGATGAAAGCACGCAAGGTGCTGATTACCGGCGCTGCCAGCGGCATGGGCCGGGAAATTGCGCGCCTTTTCGCAGCCGAAGGCGCAACGCTTGCGCTGCTTGACCGCGATGCCAGCGGCGTTGGCGAAGTGGCCGCCGCGCTGGGTGCTGCCGGCTACCGCTGCGACGTGACGGACCGCGACGGGGTCAACCGCATTGTTGCCACCGCAGGGGATGCGATGGGCGGGATTGACGGCGTTGTGAATGCCGCCGGAATCCTTGATATAACGCCGTTTGCTGATCTTGATCCAGCAAGCTGGGACCGAATGATCGCGGTCAACCTGACCGGGCCGTTCAACATCATCAAGGCCGCGCTGCCTTATCTGACAGCGGCTGACGCTGCCACCATCGTGAACATCGCATCGGTCAGCGCGCTGATGCCGATGCCCGGCACGGCGGGGTATTCGGCGAGCAAGGCAGGCGCTGCCATGTTCACCAAATCCATTGCCATGGACCTTGGGCCACGCATCCGCGCCAACACCATCTGCCCGGGCGTGATCAAGACCGAAATGACGCGCTACTTATGGGAAAACCCCGAACACACCGCCCGCGCGGCTGACCGCGTCGCGCTAAAGCGGCTCGGTGAAACAACCGACATTGCCAAAGCGGCGCTGTTCTTCTCGACCGACGATTCAGGTTTCACCACCGGCACTGAACTGCCCGTGGATGGCGGTTTCAGCTGGCGTTGAGGGTAGCGACCTGACTGTTTTGACGGTGCAGTGCGCTGCTCACCCCCGTAGGAGCGGCCACAACACCATCAGCAAACCGACGATGCTGACGAGGAACACCATCGTGCGCACTTTGGGTACGCCGAAGCCGTAAAGCGGAAGGTAGACGAGCCGCGCACCGAGCCAAAGCCATCCGCCCAGCGCGGTCATTTCACTGGTCCGTCCGGCAAGCACGACGCCAATCAGGGCAACAATGGCCACCGGCAGCGTCTCCTGATAGTTCTCCTGCGCCCGAACCAGCCTGCCCGCCACGGGATTGAGCGGGGGAAGCGCTTCATCGCGCGCACCGGTGTTCCAGGTGATGCCATACTGCTTGGTCTTGAATCGCCCGGCCACAAAAATATGAACGAGCAGGAGAAGCGCGCCCAGAGCGATGATGTGCAGTTCCTGCGGCATTCGATACTCCAAGGTTTGTAGACCGTACTGGCGCGCGCGTTCAGAAGCCGTTCGAATGACGCATGCTGCTACGCAACCGCTTGGTCCGCGATTGCTTTGGCCATCACCCGCAGAACGTCTTTCTTGACCTTGCCCGAAGGGACGCGCGGCAGATCATCGACCAGTACGACATGTTCGGGGAACTTCTGGCGCGCCAGACCCTGTTCATCAAGGAAGCGGCGGATTTCGGGAAGGTCGATCGTCTGGCCATCGCGCGGAATGATGAAGGCGCAGCCCTTTTCCCCGGTGGCAGCGCTGGGCATCGCGACGATGGCGACTTCGGCCACGGCAGGATGGTTGAACAGCACGTCTTCCACTTCCTTCGGGCTGATATTCTCGCCCGACCGGATGATGATGTCCTTTTTGCGTCCGGTGATGACGATGTAATCGTCATGCACGATGCAGCCAAGGTCGCCCATGCGGAAATAGCCATCGCCGATGAAGTTGCCTTCATTGTCGGACGGGTGGACATAGCCGAAGAACAGGCCCGGACCGCGCGCAATTATTTCGCCTTCCTGGCCGTGGGGCAGGGCCGTATCGTCGACCGCGTCAATGATCTTCAATTCTGCCGGATAGACGATTTCGCCATCGGTATCGGCGCCCAGTTCAGCCTGTTCGCGTTCCCGGATGCCCAGTGTCGCCGTGACCATTTCGGTCGAACCATAGCAGCGGAAAAACAGGCAATTGGGGAAAGTCTCGCTCGCCTTGCGGATCAGGTCCGGCGAAACCGTGGTTCCCCCGCAGAAGAACAGACGCAGTGACGCAATCGCTTCGGGCCGGCTGCTGGCGGTATCCAGCAATTGCTGCAGGAAAGGCGTTGCCCCGCCATTGACGGTGCAATGATGCTCCTCGATCACGCGGATGCCTTCTTCGACGGTCCAGACATCCATCAGAACGCTGGCAGAGCCGTGAATCCACGTCAGGTCAAACGCCCAGAGCGCGCCGGTGATGTGCGTGACCGGCGATGGCATGAACACCACGTCATCCGGCCCGATCTTCCATGCACAACCCATCGCGCGGGCGCGGTGATCATAGCTGTAATGGGTGTGCAGAACGCCCTTGGGCTTGCCCGTGGTGCCCGAAGTATACATCACCATCATCACGGCAGACGGATCGACCTTGGGCAGCGCCGCTTCGTCGGCAGCATCGTGTGCGAGTGCCATGTCCCACGTCAGTGCGCCGCCATCGCGTACGACGACGACATCGCGCAGGTCTGGCAGGTCTGTCTGCAATCCTGCCAGCATCGCGGCGTGATCATGCTTGCGAAAAATGCCGGGTACAAAGATCAGCTTCGAACGGCAATCGGCCAGGATATAGGCCAGTTCGGATTCGCGGTAGATTGGCGGAATGGGGTTGATGACAAGACCGGTCATCCGCGCCGCCAGCGCAATGACAGCGGATTCTACCCAGTTGGGCAGTTGGAACGAAATCACGTCCCCCGGCACCAGCCCGCGTGACAGGAAAAAACTTGCCAGCTTCAGCGCCTTGTCCCAGCATTCGCGCCGCGTCAGCCGCACATCGCCTTCGATCAGCAGCAGATGATCAGGGTCCGTCGCCAGCGATTTGCGCGCGGCATCGACCAGCGTGGTATTGGTCCAGTGCCCTTCGGCCAGATAGCGGTCTGCCAGGGCTTGCGACCAGCGCGTCTGAAAGCCGCTGGGGTCCGTCCGCATTGTCCAATTCGTATCGGCCATTTCAACCACCCAAATTCAGCGTTGCAGGCCCGAAGAACTTGGGCCGGATAAATGAACTACTGCGCGCGCATTAATCCCGGTTCATGCTGTTGCGCAAGGACGGGCTAAATGCAACACGCTATCCCTTTCCGCCTCAACCGGCCAACCCTGCTGCTTCAAGAATGCGCCCGATCTGCAACGCCGCACGGCGCAAGCCCATATCGACGCCTTCGGCGATCAGGCGCGGTCCGATGATTTCAAGATCAAAATACCCTGCATATCCGGCGTTGACGATGGCCCGCAAATGCCGGTCAAGCGGAATGGCACCATCGCCCGGCACCGCGCGGCAGGGCAGGCCTCGATCGCCGGGAACATGATCGCTCACCTGTACCAGCGCGGTGAGCGGTGCAGCATCGGCGATGGCTGTTTCGATATCGGCATCAACCCAGCAAGCGAAAAGATCGTTCACCAACCCGATCCCGGCCGTATTTGCCACCGCAACGCAATCGGTCAGGCGGTGCACAATTGATGCATCGGCATAGAGATGCGAGGTGGGTTCTATCCCCAACACGACCCCAGCCTGCCGCGCAGCAACAGCGCAGGGTGCAATGCTTTGGGCAAAGCACGCCTTGGCTTGCTGCCAACCCAGCAGGCCCCGGCCGCCTGTGGTCATCACGATGCAAGGCGCGCCAATATCGGCGGCAATGGCAATGGTCCGCATCAGGCGTTCGCATGCTGCAGGCACAAGCGCAGCATCGGCAAATTCAAAAGCGCGATGCGTCAAGGCGGCGCTATGCAATCCGGCATCGCGGATAAACGTCGCCACCTGGGCCGGGGACAGACCGTCAAACTGGCCGACATCGGGGGTGATCGCTTGTGCACCCATGCGGGCCACCGCATCGACATGCTGGCCAAATCCTGCCGGCTTCAGGCTCAGAACGTTAATCGAAAGATGCGGATGCATTCCCGTCGTCAAATCAGCCGGCCATCGGTGTGGATTGGAACACGACCATCTGCCACACGCCATCGTTCAGGCTCCATACGGCAGTGACGCGGTTGACCAGCGCCTTTTCGACACCTTCAACGCGGACCTCGGTGTTCATCCGCCCTGTGAGCACTGCCGAACCTTCGGACAGCGCGATAACCTTGTCTTCGGACCACGCAATGCCGACATATTCGATGCGTCCTGCGGCCATCTTCGCCATGTAGGCAGCCTTGTCATCGACAGCACCGGTGGCATGATGGAATTGCAGACGCGGGTCCAGCAGCGCACCAAGGGCTGTATTGTCGTTGGCGAGCATGGCGGCACAGCGGGCCTGTTCGGCGGCCTTGATCGCTGCGGTGATGTCAACGCTCATCGAATACGTCTCCTGTCCTGTCCGGCAACCGATTCGATTGCGCTCCCATGTGCTGCGCGCTTAGCCTTTTGCGTCTGTCCAGAAAAGGAAATGCAACGCGGGCATTGACTAATTTCGTGCTTTCGCCAACCGATGCTGCAAACGGCGAAACCACGCCACAAAGCAGGAGATGGGCATGTCCAGATTTGCGGGAAAGGTCGCCATCGTTACCGGCGGCGCAAATGGAATTGGCGCAGCGGTGGCTGCACGGTTGGCAGCCGAAGGCGCCAAAGTGATGATCGCCGACGTGCAGGAACCAGCGGAAACGACCGATAGCATCGCCTTTGTCCGCACCGATGCGTCATCGGCTGCAGCAGTCAGTGCGCTGGTTGATGCGACCGTGGCCAAATGGGGCAAAGTTGACATCCTCATCAACAATGCAGGGCTTGGCGCATTGTCCGAAACCCCTGAAATGGAAGAAGAATTGTGGGACAAGGTGTTCGCCATCAACACCAAGGCAATTTACCTGTTCTGCAAATATGCCATACCGGTGATGCGCGCGCAGGGCGGGGCGATTGTCAATGTCGCGTCGATTTCGGGCCTTGGCGGTGATTACGGAATGGGCGTCTATAATGCGTCAAAGGGGGCGGTGATAAATTATACCCGCTCGTTGGCGCTGGATTGCGCGCGCGATGGCATCCGCGTGAACGCCTTGTGTCCTGGGCTGATCGAAACGGCGATGACCGCGTTGACCGTGGCCCGGCCCGATGATCGCGAAGCCTGGTTGGGACCGATCCCGCTGGCGCGCATGGGCAAGCCCGAGGAAATGGCCAGCGTCATTGCCTTCCTTGCATCTGACGATGCATCGTACATGACCGGTTCGATCGTCACGGCAGATGGCGGCATCACTTGCCACACCGGCCAGCCCAATATTCCCGCGCGGCGCAAATTGCGGGAGCAGCAGGCATGACGACGCCTGATCCCCGTAAACTGCACCCGTATCACCAAGCCATCATTGATGCGAACCGCGCGGCAGGACGCCCCTATTTTCACCAGCTCTCGCCAGATGATGCGCGCGAATTGCTGCGCGCAGGGATAGCAGCGGCGCCAAAGCCGGTCGATCTGCCCGAACTGGCCAGCGTTGAAAACCGCGCAATCGACGGCCCGCTTGGCCCGATCGACGTGCGCATTTACCAGCCGCTTGGCAAGGCAATGGGCACTTGCGTGTTCTTTCATGGCGGGGGCTGGGTCATTGGTGATCTGGACCAGACCGATGCCACCTGCCGCCGCCTTGCCGGGATGGCAGGCTGCACGATTGTCAGCGTGGATTACCGGATGGCACCGGAATATCCCTATCCGCATCCGGTCAATGATTGCTGGGCAGCGGTTGAATGGGCAGCGGAGACGTTCGACGGCCCCTTGATGGTGGCCGGAGAAAGCGCAGGCGGCAATCTGGCGGCGGCCTGTGCAATCCGCGCGCGGGACCGGGGCGGTCCGGTTCTGGCGGGGCAATTGCTGGCCTATCCGGTCACGGACCATGATTTTGAAACTACGTCCTACCAGGAAATCGGCGGGCGCAACTGGCTGTTGTCCACCGCGGACATGCGCTGGTTCTGGGATCATTACTGTCCTGCCGAAATTGACAGGGCTCAGCCGGAAATATCGCCGCTTCATCTTGCCGACACGCGCGGGCTGGCCCCGGCGATGATCGTGCTTGGCGAATTTGATCCGCTGCGCAGCGAAGGACTGGCTTATGCCGTGCGGCTGGCTGAAGGGGGTGTTCCCACCAGCTTGCGCTCCGACGCGCAAATGATTCACGGCTATCTGGCAGCCGCCGCTGCCATACCCGTTGCAGCACAGGCGCTTCGCGATGTTGCGCAATGGCTGGCCCGTATAGCCGCCGAGGCGCGTCTGGCGGCGTGATTGCGTATCCGAAGGAGGCGTTGGCTGCGCTGACAGTGTTGCCCTGCTGCCGCAATCATCGCAGGAAATGAAAAACAGGCAGTTTGATCGGTATTATTGCATTGCGCTTCACAAGTTGCATTTATAGGATCCGCACCTGAAGCGCTTCGCAATAGCGTGAACAATTACAACGCCAAACGGCGGAATGGAGGGGAAGATGTCTCAAGTTTACGGTATAACTGCGTTCAGATCACTTCTGGTAGGCAGTGTTGGCCTTCTGGCGCTGACGACAAATCCGGCATGGGCGCAATCCACAGCCGATGAAGCCGAGCAAGCGGCGACCAACGACATCATTGTGACGGCGCAACGCCGCGCGGAAAAGCTTGAGAATGTGCCGGTTGCGATTGTCGCGCTGACCGCCGACGTGCTGCAGCAGTCAGGCGTGCAGCGCATGACCGACATCGGCCAGATCGCAACGGGCGTACAGATCAACCGTGGCGGTTCGTTCACCCAGCCAGCGGTTCGCGGCATCTCCACTCTGACGCTTGGTTACGGCTTTGAAAACAACACAGCTGTCTATGTTGATGGCTTTTACCAGCCCGACATGGTCACGATCAATGGCGATCTGGCCAATCTTGCCAGCGTTCAGGTGCTGAAGGGGCCGCAGGGCACGCTTTACGGACGTAATGCCACCGCGGGCGCAATTGTCATGGAAACGCTGGCCCCTTCGCAGGACATGGTCGGCAACGCGCAAGTGTCTTACGGGCGCTTCAATGATGTGCGTGCGCAAGCTTATGTCTCGGTACCTGTCACTGACAAGATCGCGTTCAGCCTTGCGGGATACTACCGTAAAAGCGATGGTTACATTCGCGATATAGGCGCCGATCCGGTGTCAACGGCGGACGATGTCGATGCGGCACCGCTGCAGAATGAATCCTTCCGGGCCAAACTGCTGCTGAAGCCAACCGAAACCCTCGACATAACCCTGGGCTTCAACCACGGTCGTGTCGAAGATTCACGCGGGACGACCTATACGATCAACAAGTATGCGTTTGCTGTGCCGCCATCGCCACCGCGCGCCAGTGCGCGCGATACGTCTTCATCGTCGGTTCTGGCAGACAGCACGGCAAAGGCCGATGAATTTACCAGCAAGATATCGCTTGAAACAGGCATTGGCACGCTGACATCCTATACCGGATATGCGAAGCGTCTCAGCTTCTCGGTGTTCGACTTTGATGGCAGCAGGGCATTCATCACGCAGTCGGCCAACACCTCGATCCGCCAACGCACATTCCAGCAGACGCTGGATTATTCGATCGATGCCATCGACAAGCTCGATCTGATTATCGGCGGTTTCTACTATAACGACAAGATGGATTTCGGTGACGGCGGTGCCCGCAGCTATTCCGGCAGCTTTGATGCCGCAGGCCTGCAAAACTCGCAGTTCGTGTTCCTGACATCGAAGGCCTATGCGGCCTATGCCGATGCCACGTATGAACTGGCAGACAAGCTGTTCCTGACCGGCGGCATTCGTTACAGCGATGAAAAGCGCACGATCCGTTACTTCGTGGTGCCCGGTGTCAATCCTGTGGTGGCCCCGCCTGCCCAGAATGCCGCCAACTTCTCGTCCGCCACGCCGCGCGCGGTGCTCCGCTATGAACTTGCCCCTCGTACAAGCATTTACGCATCGTTCTCGAAGGGCTTCCGTTCGGGCGTTTTCAACCCGACGGTGGTGGCGTCGCCCGCGTTCGTCTTGCCGATCAAGCCTGAAAAGCTGACGGCGTATGAAATCGGCTTCAAGACCGCATCGTCCACCTTCCGCTTCGATGCAGCGGCCTATTATTACGATTTTCGTGATCTTCAGGTCGGCGTGACTATTCCAAGCCCCGTCAATGCCAATGCCGTGATCCAGTTGATCAGCAATGCCAAACAGGCAAAATCATACGGCATCGAAGCACAGGCAACCTATACCCCGACCGAGGACCTCAGCATCCGTGCGGGTGCATCCTACAACCACGCACGCTACACCGATTTCAAGAACGCAACCGGCAATGGCCTGAATGTTACGACACAGCGTAACATTTCCGGCCAGGTGCAGGATTGGTCGGGGCAGCAGATGGCCCGCGCACCTTCGTTCACCGGGAACATTGGCATCAATTACGAAATGGACATGGCAGGTGGTCGCCTCGCCCTGTCCGGAAATGCCAGCTACACGTCGTCCTTCGTGGTAGCCAACCCTTCGCTGTTCGGTCCGCTTGGGCCTGCAGGGATGGCCGAAAAGCAGCGCTACCGCCAGAAGGGCTATGCCATTGCCAATGCGCAGATCAACTGGACCGATCCAAGCGATCATGTGACGATTGGCGTCTATGCCGACAACATCACAAACACGCGTTATGACTTCGTCTTGTCCGGCGGGCTGTTTGGCGATTATTCGCAAGGAAACGAACCCGTCAGCTATGGCGTGCGCGGCGGCTTCAAGTTCTGATTCCGCGATAAACGGGACGTCCCGGACCAGAATCTGGTCCGGGACGTTCGCACCTGCCAGATCTGCACTTGCAACGACCCTTGTCATCAAGGCACAGCATATCCTTGGCCATCGTCACACGTGGCAAGCCTGACAAGAGGGACAAGACATGACGACCAAGCGTGACGAATGGGGCAGATCGTGGCCCCTGCCATTGATCGCCATGCTCGGCATTACCGGCCCTGCCGCCTATGCTTATACCGGCGGCATTTTCATGGGCGAAATGACCCGCGAATTTGGCTGGTCGAAAACCGAATTTTCCACGGCGATGACGTTGCAAATGGTCATCGGGCTGTTCGTTGGCCCGATTGCCGCGCGTATTCTCGACCGGGTCGGATCACGCCGGATGCTTCTGGCAGGCGTGGTGCCGTTTGCGCTGGGCCTTTCGATGTTGAGCCTTGCCACCGGTGCCGTCTGGCAATGGTGGATGCTGGCCGCGCTTTATGCGCTGACCCATTTTGGGGTCGGTTCCGCATCGTGGATCAACGGCGTTGTCCAAAGCTTTGATGCTGCGCGCGGCATGGCCATTGCGGTGTGCCTGACAGGCATCGGTCTGGCGACAGTGGGCTGGCCTTTGATTGCGGCCGAACTGGTAGAAGCCATTGGCTGGCGCCTGGCCTATCCCGCCATGGCGTCAATCTGGCTTGTCATCATCCTGCCGCTGGTATTTCTGTATTATCGTCCCGTTCCGCGCAAGGACGTGGCACATGGCGGGCCGGTTCCCCCGATCGGTCCGGCGGTAAAGACGCGCACATTCTGGTTCCTCGTCTGTGCAGGCGGGCTGTTTTCCAGCGTGCAATTCGGCCTGATCGTCCACTTGTTCCCGACGGTGCGCTTGCAGGGCCTGGACATGACAACCGCCGCCAGCATGGTCAGCATTACTGGCGTGTTTTCAATTCTTGGGCGGTTGGGAACAGGCGCGCTGCTGGATCGGATGCCAACCAAGCCACTGGCCATTTTCGCGTTTCTGTTGCCACTGGTGGTCATGGCCCTGTTTGCCACTGCTGATGGTTCATTGCCGATGCTGATGGCGGCATCGGCTTTGCTTGGGTTTGCCGCAGGGTCCGAGATCGATGTTGTGGCCTATCTGTGTTCGCGCCGCTTTGACCAGCGCATCTTTGGCACCGTTTACACGCTGTTCCAGATGACCTTTGCTGTCAGTTCCAGCGTCGGGCCGCTCTTGGCAAGCTGGCAATTCGACAGTTCGGGAAGTTACCTTGGCTATTACGCAATCGCTGCCACGATGATCGTCACGGCCAGCATTCTGATCGCATTTCTGCCACCACCGCCAAAGCCTGTTACCGTCCATTGAGCGGCAGCAGGGCGGCATCCGAAATTAATGCTTTGCGCTATGTGCATTTTGATCCTCGTCAAAGCCGTGGATCGTCCGTGTTCTAAGATTGGGTGATAGCCGGGGCCTCACCGCCTTCCGGTCAGTCCAATTGTAAACGGAGATGATCATGTCCAGCCAGCCTTCGGCCAACAACCGTGGATACGCCGGCCTGCCTATTCCCTTTGGCTGGTTTGCCGTTGCTATGTCTGATGAAATTGCCGCCGGTGACGTTCGGACGATGAAGTATTTCGGCAAAGAATTCGTAATGTGGCGCGGCGAAGATGAACAGCTTCGGGCAGTTGATCCCTATTGTCCGCACCTTGGTGCGCATCTGGGCGTCAACAGCAATGTCGAAGGCAATGATCTGCGCTGCCCGTTCCACCACTGGACCTTCAATGGCGAAGGCGGCGTGACCGGCATCCCTTATACCAAGGTGATTGCCCCTTCGATGAAGCGGTCCTGCCTGCCTTCGTGGCCGGTGCAGGAATCAGCAGGCGTCGTTTATGTGTGGTATCATCCCCACAAGGAAGCGCCGAAATGGGACCTTGCCGAACTTCCGCGCTGCATCGAAAACGGTGTGGACATTGGCGATTGGGTGCCCGCCGGTCGCCATGAATGGGTCATCGATATCCACATTCAGGAAATTACCGAAAACGGGCAGGATCATGCCCACTTTGCCGCCGTCCACGGTGTTCCCGGTGCGCCCTCGGCCGAATTCAAGCTTGATGGCTGGCAGCGCCGCAACACGGTGGTGGCGGAAATGAACACCCCGCGCGGCCCGATGACCGGCACGATCGACATTACCGCAGTCGGCCCCGGCCAGTCGATCACCGAATACACGGATGTCACGCATGTGCTGCAGGTGCAGCAAGCCACGCCGATTGATGCAGAGCATACCCAGATCCGCTGGCAATTGTACCATGCCCCCGGCATCAGCGAAGGCCGGATGCGGGTGGCGCAGGCCCGGATGCGCGATCTTGCCAAGCAGATCGAGCAGGACATTCCGATCTGGAACCAGAAGGTCTTTCTGGAAAAGCCGCTGCTGGTTCAAGGTGACGGGCCGCTGCTGGCCTATCGTCGGCAATACGCCAAATTCTATGCCGAGCCGGTCGCTGTCGAGAATACCGCAGTCGCAGCCGAATAACCGGCACGACTTCAACACATACGTACCGCAATAATTCAGGAAGGCCACGATCATGGGCGCCACGCAGAGCGAACACACCGTACCCCAGTTGCCGGAACACCGCCCCGGCATCTTGCAGGATCTGATGAAGGAGGAAGCGCAGCTTGATGCGCGCCTTGCCGAACTGGACGTGCAGCCGCTGCTGCTGGTTTACGGCCACCTGACCGAAGATACGGCAACGCTGGAACGGTTTGCCCCGTTCATTCAGGGCGCATGGGGTTTTGAAGAAACCGTGCCCGAAGAAATGAAGGCCGATCTGCGCGCCAAATTGATCGCAACGCTCAAGGATTATGCGTCCAGCAACCGTCCGCTGCCGCCTGCGCCATCGCGCGAATTGCTGGGCAAGATGGTGGACGTGGCGGTGGGCCGCCATGTGCCCGATACGTATTATGACATGATCTATGACGAGCTGAACTTTGACGGCAAGGACGCCAAGACGGTCAAGTGGCGCAAAACTCCGTCTCCGGCACGGCTGGCCAGCCTGAAAGTACTGGTCATTGGTGCCGGCTTTTCAGGCATCGCGCTTGGCGCAAAGCTGAAAGAGGCCGGATACGACTATACGATCATCGAAAAGAACGACAACGTCGGCGGTACGTGGTACGAAAACACCTATCCCGGCATTGCGGTGGATACGCCGAACCACTTCTATTCCTATTCGTTCCGGATGGAGCCGAACTGGGACCACTATTTCGCCCGTGGCGATGAAATCCAGAATTACATCGAGAAGTGCTATGCCGAAATGGCGATTTCGGACCGGCTGCGGTTTGAACAGGAAGTCGTCTCGTGCGTCTGGGACCGCGATCTGGCGGTCTGGAACGTAACCGTTCGCCAGAAGGATGGAACGACCTATACCGAGGCGTTCAACGCAGTCATCAGCGCTGCCGGATTGCTCAACATCCCGTCCTATCCCAGCATCCCCGGCCTCGACAGCTTCAAGGGGCCATGCTTCCACGGCGCACGCTGGGACCATACGGTTGACCTGAAGGGCAAGACCGTGGCGATGATCGGCACCGGCGCGTCGGGCATGCAGATCGGCCCGGCCATCGCGCCCGAAGTTGGCAAGCTGGTGGTGTTCCAGCGTTCACCGCACTGGGTCCGTCCCAATCCGCTGATCTTCAAGAAGGTGTCACCAGCCTGGAAGTGGGCGCTGGCCAATATTCCCTATTACAACAAGTGGTATCGCTTCCTGTTGCTGTGGGCCACGGCTGACGGGCTGCTGCCGCAAATGCGCCGCGATCCGAACTGGACCAACCCGCTTTCGCTCAACGCCGAAAACCAGCGCAACCGTGATTGGCTTGAAGCCAATATCCGTGAACAGGTGAACGGCGACGAGGACCTGATCGCCAAGGTGACGCCAAAGTTCCCGCCCTATGGCAAGCGCATGTTGCGCGATGGCGGCTTCCTGAAATGCCTGACGCGCGACAATGTCGACCTCGTGACAGGCCCGATCCAGAAGGTCACGCCCGATGGCCTGGTCGACGAACACGGTGTGGAACACAAAGCCGACATTCTGGTGCTTGCCACCGGATACAAGGCGCAGTGCCCGCTCACCCCGATCGAGGTCATTGGCACGAATGGCAGCATCCGCGATCATTGGGGCGAGGATGATCCCCGCGCGCATCTGGGCATCACCGCGCCCGATTTCCCCAACCTGTTCATGATCTATGGCCCGAACACCAATCTGGGCCACGGCGGTTCGGCCCTGTTCCATTCGGAATGCCAGATCCGTTATATCATGCAGGCCTTGCGCGAGATGGTTGAAAACGATGTCGACGTGATCGATGTCAAACGCGAACCGTTCGAGGAATACAACCGTAAGCTCGATGCCGAATTCGAAGGCATGGTGTGGATGCACCCCGGCGTCACCAGTTGGTACAAGAACGCCAAGGGCCGCGTCGTTACCAATTCCCCGTGGGCGTTGAGCGTCTATCACAGCCTTACCGCGGAATTTGATCCGGCAGAGTTCGCGATGAGCAAGGCCAGAGCCGAAGCCTGATCGCATTTGTAAAGCAAAGAGCGCCGGCAAAGCACCTAGCTTTGCCGGCGCTTTTTTGTGCGCGCGGTGTTTGTGGACAGGCACCGGCGAATATCCCCCTTTACCGCGTGCGGCGTCGATGATAATGAAGTCTACAAGTGTAGACAAAAGAGGATGCCAGGTATGTCGGACCAGAGCGCG
>CAZSTP010000022.1:0-23388 GCA_964609325.1 uncultured Novosphingobium sp.
CCCTCTATGAGAGGTAGCACTTTCCAGAGCGTCGCTATCGACCCACGCGGTCCATTTGCCTGAGAGATTCCGGGGCGGTTGCTCCTTCGGCGTCTCTCGATCCTGAACGAATCGAGAGAACTCTCCCGCGCGATCAGCGACGCGGCCTTTTCGCTGCGGTGCAATGTGAAGTCAACCGCACTGCACCACCCTTATCCCCGCCCGTTATCGACGGCGGAGTACCCGCCGGAAGTCGTCATGCTCGAACACATAACGACCGTGCTGCCTGCTACCGGCCAATCCAAGAATGACCCGCGCCAGATCGCTGTCCCTGACCGAACGATACTTGCGCCAGCCCCCGATCATCAGCAAATCCGTCAATGGGCTGAAGATCATCGCGAGCCGCTCTACCAGACGGAACGGACCTTCACGATGCCCCCGCAACAAGCCGGGACGGATGATATCGAGCCGATCAAAATGCAGTTTGGCCAATTTGTCCTCGACCTCGCCTTTGACCGACAAATAGAAATTCTTTGAAGAAAACTCCGCCCCCACCGATGAAACCACGATCAACTGGTGTGCGCCCGCAGCTTTTGCCGCTGCAGCACATTCCAGCACGAGATCATGATCGACGGCGCGGAAAGCCGTCTTGTCACCGCTCACCGTCTTGATCGTTGTCCCCAGTGTGATGATCACTGTCCGGGGACGTCCGGCAGCAATGGCGTCCACCCAATGCTCTGTATCGGAAAGCAACAGCTCCATCCGCGCCCCTTTGGGCAAAGGTACTTCTCGTCGGGCAACCGCCACCAAATGGATGTCGGGCCGATGAGCAGCCTCATCCATCACCGCCCGCCCGATCAGGCCGGTGGCCCCCACCAGCACCACACGCGTCTGGTCAGACATTGCGCAACCCCTCGGGCGTTTCGCCAAACAGGCGGGCATAGCTATCTATCGCATAGCGATCGGTCATGCCCGAGATGAAATCGGCGATGTGTCTTGTCCGCGCAGGTTCAGCCTGTGGCAGCGTAGCGCGCCAGCTTTCGGGCAATAGCGCAGGGTCAGCGGCATAGGCACAGAACAGGGCCGCGATCACATCCCGCGCGCGATCCGCTGTCGCGCGTTGTTCCTCGTGCAAATACAAGCGGTCATACATGAATTGCTTGAGCGCGCGCTCTTCCTCACCCATCGCGGCCGAGAACGTGGCGAGCGGGCGGTTGGCCGCGCGCACCTCTTCAACGGTAGTAACGCCAGTGTCAGCTATCCCCGATTGTGCTTGGGCGATCACATCGTTGACCATCCGACCGATCTGGCCGCGCACCAGTTCGCGCAACATCCGGTCTTGCGGAGCACCGGGGAAACGCCGTTCGATCTGTCGCCACTGATCGGCAACCGATGGCAGTTCCATCAGGTCGTCAAGGCTCAGGAACCCGGCTCGCAAACCATCATCGATGTCGTGATTGTCATAAGCGATATCGTCGGAAATCGCGGCAACTTGCGCTTCCAAAGAGGCGAACGTCGGCAAATCCAGCGGGTATGCCTCATCAAGCTCTGCCAAGGCCCATGATGGCTTCAGAATCGGGCCATTGTGTTTGGCAAGGCCTTCCAGCATCTCCCATGAAAGGTTCAAACCTTCGTGCCCGCAATAGGGGCTTTCGAGCCGCATCAACACGCGCAAGGTGTTGGCATTATGGTCGAACCCGCCTGCAGCCGCCATCGCCGTTTCCAGCGCATCTTCGCCTGCGTGACCAAATGGGGGATGACCGATATCGTGCGCCAGACACAGCGCTTCGGTGAGATCCTCGTCCAGCCCCAGCGCGCGCGCGATCACGCGGCCGATCTGCGCCACTTCAAGGCTGTGCGTCAGGCGGACACGATAGTGATCGCCATCGGGCGCGATGAACACTTGCGTTTTGTGGCGCAGGCGGCGGAACGCAATGGAATGGATAATCCGGTCACGGTCACGCTGGAAATCGCTACGCGGCCCGCGCGCAGAGCCGCCATCGGTGACGAACTCCCGCCCGCGCGACCGCAAAGGATCGCTGGCATAAGGCGCACGGCCTGTAACGCTCATCGGGTCAACCAAAAATCCAGTCGACCGCCGCTTCGGCATGAATCCGCGTGCAATCGTAGATCGGCAGCACATTGGCATCGACATCAACAATCATGTCGAGTTCGGTGCAGCCCAGCACCGCCGCTTGGGCACCCTGGTTGCCCATCGTGGTGAGCATGGTCTTGAGCGTGCGTTCGGCTGCGCGGGTAGCTTTGCCCTGCATCAGTTCTTCGTAGATGATCCGGTCAACTTCTTCGACTTCTTCCATCACCGGCGGCAGCAGGGTAACGCCGCGCGCCACCAGACGTTTGCGATAGAAGCTTTCCATCACCACATTGCGGGTGCCCAGCAATGTCGCGCTGGTAATGCCATCGGCTTGCATTTTGGCGCCCACAACTTCGGCAATATGGATCACCGGTACGCTCACCGATTGGGCCACGGTATCGTAAACCTTGTGCATCGAATTGGCCCCGATCAGGATGGCGGTCGCCCCTGCCTGCTCAAGCCTGCGCGCGCTGTCTGACAGGATCTGGGCCGCGCCTGCCCATTGCTCCGGCGTCGATAGCCGGACAAGGTCGGCAAAGTTCAGGCTCTCGATCAGCAAGGGCGCGCTGGTAGCCATTCCGGCCCGCGCCTGAACCAATTGGTTGATGTCTTCGTAATAGGTGCGGGTCGAAACCCAGCTCATGCCGCCAATCAGGCCGATCTTGCGCAAAGTCCGATACTCCTCGGGCTGTCCGGTTTGCAACGGCCTTACGGAAGCTGATGGAACAGGTCTAGGGCTTACCGCTTTTCCGGTGCAAAGCCTGTTGCGCAAAGTGCGGCGGCGCTGGCTGTTACGCCAAGCAATTCGGCATCGCCGATACGGCGCACAGTTGCGACATAATCCGCCAAGCCGCGCTTTGCCCCCTGCAAGGCCTGAAGCCGTTGAAGTTGTCCGATGGACAGCCTGTCAGTCATCCGGTCAGCCATGCAGGCTGCATTCGCTTCAGAAAGTCCGGCATCGACCAGTGCCGATTTCACGCGGCCCTGCGCCAACTTGGCAGGGGCGCAGGATGTTAGTGCAAGAGCAGTTGCGGCAAGGATCGCAGCCACGCCCCAAGCCCGCTGTACGCGAGTTTGTTGACGAAACACATGCGCGCCTTGCCGCATACTGATTAGTGGCCCAGCGACTTGACGATGTCTTCGACCATCTTCTTGGCGTCGGCCAGAAGCATCATCGTCTGGTCCATATAGAACACATCGTTGTCGACACCGGCATAGCCGACCCCGCCCATCGAGCGCTTGACGAAGAAGATCGTCTTGGCCTTGTCGACATCGAACACGGGCATGCCGTAGATCGGTGAGGACTTGTCGGTCTTGGCGGCCGGGTTGACCACGTCGTTCGCGCCGATGATGAAGGCAACGTCAGCCTGTGCGAACTCGCTGTTGATGTCTTCGAGCTCGAACACTTCATCGTAAGGCACGTTAGCCTCGGCCAGCAGCACGTTCATGTGCCCCGGCATACGGCCCGCCACGGGGTGGATCGCGTACTTCACGTTGACGCCGTGCGCCTTCAACTGGTCGCCCATTTCGCGCAGCGCGTGCTGAGCCTGCGAAACCGCCATGCCGTAGCCCGGAATGATGATGACGCTTTCGGCTTCCTTCATCATATAGGCCGCATCTTCAGCCGAACCGCGCTTCCACGGGCGCTGTTCGCGCACCGTGCCATCCGAAGCGGCTGCATCTGCGCCAAAGCCACCCGCAATCACCGACAGGAAGCTGCGGTTCATCGCCTTGCACATGATATACGACAGGATCGCGCCCGACGAGCCGACCAATGCGCCGGTAACGATCATCGCGGTGTTCTGGAGCGTGAAGCCCATCGCCGCCGCTGCCCAGCCCGAGTACGAGTTGAGCATCGAGACGACCACCGGCATATCCGCGCCGCCAATCGGGATGATCAGAAGGAAGCCGATGATGAAGGCCAGCACGGTCAGCGTGGCGATGACCCAGACCGACTGGTCCTGCGTGAACCATGCCGTCAACGCGATGATCGCCAGCAAAGTGCCGAGGTTCAGCACATGGCGGCCCGGCAGCAGGATCGGCGAACCGCTCATCTTGCCGGCAAGCTTGAGGAAAGCGATGATCGAACCCGAGAAGGTGATCGCACCGATGGCAACGCCGAGGCCGAGTTCGATGCGGCTGACCGGATTGATCTGGCCATCGGGCAACATGATATCAAAGGCTTCAGGGTTCAGATAAGCCGCAAGGCCCACCAGCACCGCCGCCAGACCGACCAGCGAGTGAAACGCCGCGACCAGTTGCGGCATGTCGGTCATTGCGATCCGCTTTGCGATGACAAAGCCGATGCCGCCACCGATAGCCAGCGCCACGAGAATTTCAGGCAGGCTTGCAATGGAGTGCGTGAGCAGTGTCGTCACGACCGCAATGGTCATGCCGATCATGCCATAGCGGTTGCCCGCCCGGCTGGTGGCAGGGCTGGAAAGCCCGCGCAGCGCGAGGATGAACAGGACGCTTGCGACGAGATAGGCCAGAGCGACCCAGGGGGAGACAGCGACGTGTTCCATCACTTCTTCTCCTTCTTCTTGTACATCGCCAGCATGCGTGCCGTAACGGCAAACCCGCCAAAGATATTGACCGAAGCCAGCACCACAGCGCCAAGGCCCAGCCACTTGGCCGAAGGGCTACCGGCAGCCGCCGAAGCGACCAGCGCGCCGACAACGATCACCGAAGAAATCGCGTTAGTAACGGCCATGAGCGGCGTGTGAAGCGCCGGGGTCACCGACCAGACGACGTAGTACCCGACAAAGCAGGCGAGCACAAAAATGCTCAGGATCGAGATAAAGTCCATGTCAGGCCCCCTCAGCCGAGCAGTCGTTCGTTCACCACTTTGCCGCCCTGCGTCAGGCGAATGGCGTTGCCGATTTCCTCATCCAGAACAGGCTTGCCCTGTTCCTTGTCCCAGAAGGCCGAGAGGAAGTTGTACAGGTTCCGGCTGAACAGCGCCGAAGCGTCTGCCGCCAGATGCGTGGCGGTGTTCGAATAGCCGACGATCTTGACGCCGTGCTTTTCGACCACCTGATCCGCGACCGAACCTTCGACGTTGCCGCCTTGGGATACGGCAAGATCGAAAATCACCGAGCCCGGCTTCATCGTGGCAATCTGCGCATCCGATACCAGACGCGGCGCAGCGCGGCCCGGGATCAGCGCGGTGGTGATCACGATATCCTGCTTGGCGATGTGGGCAGACACCAGTTCGGCTTGCGCCTTCTGATATTCTTCCGACATTTCAGTAGCATAGCCGCCAGCGCCTTCGCCCTCGATGCCGGCGACGCTTTCCACGAAGATCGGCTTGGCACCCAGCGACTGGATCTGCTCCTTGGTGGCAGAACGCACGTCGGTTGCCGAAACCTGCGCACCAAGGCGGCGCGCCGTGGCAATCGCCTGGAGGCCCGCTACGCCGACGCCCATCACGAAGCACTTGGCAGCAGAAACAGTGCCCGCCGCTGTCATCATCATCGGAAATGCGCGGCCATAGATATTGGCAGCGGTTATCACAGCCTTGTAGCCTGCAAGGTTCGACTGCGACGACAGAATGTCCATCGACTGCGCCCGCGTGATGCGCGGCATGAATTCCATCGCCAGCGCTTCAAGACCGGCGGCGGCATAAGCATCCACCCGATCACGTCTGCCGAACGGATCAAGACCCGCCACAATCCACGCGCCCGGCTTTACGCCAGCGAGCAAATCGGCCTCAGGCCCCTGGACGCTCAGCACGATATCCGCATCACTGGCAGCACCGATGTCGACCACGTCCGCTCCGACGGCGCGATAATCATCATCGCCGATCGAAGCCCCTGCACCTGCACCGCTTTCCACGGTTACCGATGCCCCAAGGGCAATGAACTTCTTTACTGTTTCCGGCGTTGCCGAAACCCGGCTCTCCCCTGCCGCACGCTCCCGTAGGACGGCGATCTTCATTGCCCCTGCCACCTTGCGGTTACTGGATCACGAGAATGATGACGAAAACCAGCAAGCAAATGGCCGGCGTGGACCACTTCACGAGGTTTACAAAACCTTCGTAGGTTGCCGTTGCAGCCTTGATATCGTTTCCAGAAGCCATTTTCTTCCCCAAAATATCCCGCCCGTTTCGGGCATGCCCGATGTCCTCTAGCGTTCACACGCCTTTGGCTCAAGACTGTAACACCTTCTTCGCGTTTAATCGGCTCTTTACCCTATGCCGCTATCGGTTGCTCCTGTTTTTAATGCCGGGGGAGTCGATAGACCAGTTTATGCAGGAGCCTGAACAACGCCTTCTCTTGCTCATCGATGATGAACCCGCGCAATGCCGCCTGATTACAGCGCTGGCATCGCGGGAAGGTTGGCGCACAATTATCGCGCGCGATTCGGAAAGCGCCATTGCCACGCTCGGCACACGCCAGGGCATGCAGCTTGGCGCAATCGTTCTGGATCAATGGGTTCCGGGCGATGATGCCTGCTCGCTGATCGCGGAACTGAAGGCTCGCCGCCCTGCCCTGCCCATCCTTATGCTCACCACCAGCGCCTCTCCGCTGCTGGCGGTTGAAGCGATGCGGGCCGGTGCGACTGACTATCTGATAAAGCCTGTCGCGCCCGAACGCCTGCTTCAGGCCCTGCGCAGCGCAACCACGCGCGAAAGCGATGCCTGCGAATTGCAGCCGCTGACCGAAAAAATCGGCGCAACTCTCGATTTCGATTCGATGATCGGGGCAACGCCTGCTTTCCGCGCTGCGCTGGCGGTTTCTGCAAAGGCCGCGCGTACGCATGGCACAGTGCTGATCGAGGGTGAAACCGGCACCGGCAAGGAAATGCTGGTGCGCGCCATGCATGCCGCGAGCCCGCGAGCAAAGGCAGCCTTGCGCACCATCAACATCGGCAGCATTGCCGCCAACCAGATTGAATCCGTGTTGTTCGGCCATGAAAAGGGCGCGTTCCCCGGTGCATTTGAGCGCCACATCGGTGTGCTACAACATGCAGACGGCGGCACTTTGGTGATCGACGAGATCGACCGGATGCCCGAACCGATGCAGGAGCGCCTTGTGCGTTTTCTGGAACGCGGCGACGTTCAACCCATTGGTGCCCGCCATTCCTTCCGCGTTGATGTGCGCCTTATCGCGTGTGCCAATGCAGGCCTGCGCGATCTGGTAGACATTGGCGATTTCCGTGCCGATCTTCATGCGCTGTTATCGCAAACCCAGGTTGTCCTGCCCGCCTTGCGCCAGCGTTCCGGCGATATTCCGGCGCTGGCACGGCATTTCCTCACGCGGATCGGCGAGCAACCGGGCTTGCGGTCCCTGGGGATCACAGACGGCGCGCTGGCTTTGC
Organism: uncultured Novosphingobium sp.; assembly: GCA_964609325.1. Lineage (GTDB taxonomy): Bacteria > Pseudomonadota > Alphaproteobacteria > Sphingomonadales > Sphingomonadaceae > Novosphingobium. Next base: position 7,397 of record CAZSTP010000022.1, read on the forward strand.
TGGCGGCTTACGATTGGCCGGGCAACGTCCGCCAATTGCAAACCACCTTGTTCCGCGCGGCAGTGTTTTGCGAAGGCGAGGCGCTGACCGCGCAAGACTTCCCGAACCTGTCCAACCTGATCGGCGAGGCAACGCGCCGCGCACCCAGCGTTACCGATGGTGCAGGCGTTACGCTATTTGCCGCCGACGGCAATTTGCGCCCGCTGGAAGAGATCGAAGCTGATGTTATCCGTCTGGCAATCGGCCATTATCGCGGACGGATGACCGAAGTTGCGCGTCGCCTCGGGATTGGCCGGTCCACCCTTTATCGCAAGCTTTCGGAACTTGGCATCGACAACGTTGCCTGACACGCTAATTTTGGCCGATGGCAGGTGAATCAGAATTTGGCGGCAAGGTCGCATTGGTAACAGGCGCGGCTTCGGGCATTGGCGCGGCAACCGCGCGCTGGCTCGATGCGCGCGGCATTGGCGAATTGATCCTGATCGACATGGATCGCGGCGGCCTTGGCGCGCTCGACCTATCCTGCAAGGTCAATGCTTTGGGCGGCGATATTGCCGAACCCTCGCTGTGGAAGCTGCTCGAACGCGATTTACCACGGCTTGATTATGCCGTGTTGAATGCAGGCATCGCCAGCAATGATGACATCGTCGATCTGGATATCGCCAATTGGCGCAAGACAATGGCGGTCAATCTCGATGGCACATTCCTTTCGTTGCGCACCGCCCTGCGGGCGATGAAGCGGCAGGGCAGCGGATCGGTCGTCATTACGGCGTCTGTCTCGGGCATCAAAGCTGCGGCGGGCACCGCAGCCTATTCCGCATCCAAGGCTGCTACGATCCAGTTGGCCAAAGTCGCCGCTGCCGAAGCGGCGAAGTTTGGCGTGCGCGTGAATGCGATTGCACCGGGCGGTGTGGACACAGGCATCTGGGACCGCGCCGAATGGTTTGCGCCCTTGGTCGAACAACACGGTGGCCGGGATCAGGCGCTTGCTGCGATGGCGAAAGATGCAACACCGATTGGCCGCTTTGCCCGGGCCGATGAAGTGGCCGCGCAAATCGGGTTCTTGCTATCGGACGCGGCGGCAACGATCACCGGTACCTGCCTTCTGAGCGACGGCGGCGTTTCGCTTTAGGCCAATTGGCTGAAATCGGTCAGCGCCGCATCGCTCAAGCCCCGCCAGACATGCAAGGCCTGCACGGTTTCGGGTACATCGTGCACGCGCACAATCTGGCAGCCTGCCTGCCACGCTTTGATCGCCAGCATGACAGAGCCCGGCATCCGCTGGTGCGAGGGAACCTCGTTCGATAGCGCGCCGATCAGACGCTTACGGCTCGCGCCAAAGAAGACCGGCTGTCCCAGCGCGTGGAACAGCGGCAAGGCGTTAATCAGGGCAAGGTTTTCCGCCAGCGACTTGCCAAAGCCAATGCCCGGATCGAGCAGGATTCTCTCGCGCGCGATGCCCGCTGCCAAGGCCGCATCGCGGCGTTCGCGCAGGGCATCGAACACATCGAACACAACGTCGCGGTATTCACCGTCGGCATGAAGATCGCCCGCATCGCCCGGTGCATGCATCAGCACCACCGGCGCGCCGCTGGCTGCGACAATCTCGGCTGTGCGCGGATCGTGGCGCATGGCGGACACATCGTTGACGATATGCGCGCCTGCGCCAAGTGCTGCCTCGATCACCATCGAGCGGCGGCTATCGATCGAAATCGCCGCACCGCTGGCCGCCAGTTGCTCGATCACCGGAACGACGCGCTTGACCTCGTCACCTTCCCACACCGCAGCGGCACCGGGGCGCGTGGATTCTCCGCCCACATCGATGATGCCTGCTCCTGCCGAAAGCATCGCGTGCGCATGTTCCATCGCCGCTTCGGGCTTATCGAGAAACTTGCCGCCATCGGAAAAACTATCGGGCGTGACGTTGAGAATGCCCATGATTTGCGGCTGATCGAGCCGGATCATGCGCGGGCCGCAGACCAGCGGACCATGCACTTTGCGCAAGTTGTCCCACTGGGTGCTCGCCTCTGCTGCCAAGCCAGCGGGCAAAGTGGCCAGTGCTGCTGGCAGTTCTGCCGCACCAAGGCGTTGGCGTGAAATGACCTTGCCGCCATCGCGCACGATCAGGGCAAAGCGGCTGGCATAGACCATGCCGCCGCCCAGCCGGATCGCCTCGCCCTCCTCAGCCTGCGGACTATCGACCAGAGCGATGGGGCGGATGTAGACGGTTTGCATCAATCGCATTTACCGCGGCGAAGAACCACGCTCAATCCTCAACCGCGAGCAGATACAACTGGCGCAGCGCATCAATCGGCTTGACCTCGCCCTCATGCTCGACATGCCAGAAGGTCCAGCCATTGCACGACGGTGCGCCTTGCAGCTTTGCGCCAAGGCCATGGATCGAGCCGATCTCGGCACCTGATTGGAGAGAGCCATCGGCCCGCACAATCGCGCTGATCTGGCCCTTCTTTGCCGAAAGCTTCATCCCCGGCGTCAGATAGCCGCTTTCCACCAGCGCGCCGAACGCGACTTTGGGAGCGGAACGCTTGGACTGCATCGTAACCAGCGCGCTTTCATCCAATGGCAGGGCAAGCGCGATGCGCTCTTCGGCAACATCGATGTAATCGCTCTCGCGCTCACACCCGATCCAGTCGCGGCCCAGACGCTTGGCGACAGCGCCCGTCGTGCCTGTGCCAAAGAACGGATCGAGCACCACATCGCCCTTGTTGGTGGTGGCCAGCATCACACGATAGAGCAGAGCCTCGGGCTTTTGCGTGGGGTGCGCCTTGGTGCCGTTGCGGCGCAAGCGTTCGGGCCCGGAACAGATCGGCAAGACCCAGTCCGAACGCATTTGCAGTTCATCGTTCAGCGTCTTCATCGCGCGATAATTGAAGGTGTACTTCGACTTCTCGCTTTTCGAGGCCCAGATCAGCGTTTCATGCGCGTTGGTAAAGCGGGTGCCCTTGAAGTTGGGCATCGGATTGGCCTTGCGCCAGATGATGTCGTTGAGGATCCAGAAGCCCAGGTCCTGGAGGATCGTGCCGACGCGGAAGATGTTGTGGTAGCTGCCGATCACCCAGATCGAACCATCGGCCTTGAGCAACCGGTGCGCTTCGGCCAGCCATTCGCGGGTGAACTTGTCATAGACCGCAAAGCTGGAGAATTTGTCCCAATCATTGGTCACAGCATCCACATGACTACCATCAGGACGCGCCAAATCGCCACCCAATTGCAGGTTATACGGGGGGTCTGCGAAGATCATGTCGATCGAACCATCGGGCAGTTTGCGCATTTCCTCGATGCAATCGCCGCGCAGAATACGGTTCAGCGGCAGCGCCACCTCGCTCTTGAGCACCTTTGCCGGTGCGGCCCGAAGCGCTTTTGCGCGTTCTTTGAGTGCGACTGCCATGACGTGTCCTTAGCCCTTGAATTGAAGAGCACTGGTGAGTCATTCGGAGTCCCGCGTCAAGCCACGACTCGCGGAATTCCGGCGAGTCGCGAGGGCTGAGAAAGGAGAACGGAACGAGTCCGGATCGATATGTAGAGTCTCGCGACACCCCGAGGACTCAACATCTAGTGGTGTGCCCCGCAGGACTCACACCAAAATTTATTTCATTACAGCAGCGTTAATTGGGCCACAGGAGCGAAACTGCGGCGATGAAGCGGAGTGGCTCCGTGTTGGCGCAGTGCCGCGAGGTGTTCGGGGGTGCCGTAACCGGCGTTGCGTTCCCAACCGTAATGCGGGTGATCAATCGCCGCCTGCCGCATGATCCGGTCACGATGCTCTTTGGCGATGATCGAAGCTGCTGAAATACAAGGCTCAATCGCATCACCACCGACGATGGCGCGGGCTGGCCAGCACCATTCTGCGCGGCGTCCCTGCGGCGTGAGATTGCCGTCGATCAAGACATCGCCAACGGCTTCATCGTTCGCCAACTGCTCGCATAACGCGCCAACCGCCAGCGACATCGCAAGCATCGTTGCGCCGAAGATGTTGAGCCGGTCGATCTCGTCTGGCTCCACCACGCCAACCGCCCATCGGCAGCGGCGCTTGATCTTTTCTTCGAGCAATGCGCGACGGGCGGCTGTGAGCTTTTTGGAATCATCCAAGCCCGCCGGGCGCGGCTTGCACAAGATGACCGCAGCGGCCACAACCGGTCCGGCCAAAGGCCCCCTGCCTGCCTCATCCACGCCGATGATCACGCCTTTTGCAGGGTCGCACGAAAAGACACTGGCACTTGTTGCTTTGCGAGGCATTAAAGACGTCATGACGAATCCGATCCTAAAAACGCTATCGCCCCTCGCCCTGCTCCTCGCAAGCTGCGGCTCCCCGATTTCTGCGCAAGACCCGGTGACGGTTACGCCCGATGCAGCAGGCTTTACCATCACCGACGTTGCCACGTTTAGCGAGCCGTGGGCGATGACCTTCTTGCCCGGCACCGATATGGCTCTGATTACAGAGAAAAAGGGCACGTTGAAGCTTTGGCGCGAGGGTTCCGCATCCGCCGTGGACGTCAGCGGCGTTCCGCAAGTTGCTTACGCTGGCCAAGGCGGCTTCGGCGATGTTGTGGCTTCCCCTGATTACGCCACCAGCGGCATGATCTATCTGAGCTGGGCCGAAGCCGGCGATGGGGATACGCGCGGAGCGGTGGTAGCGCGGGCGAAGCTTGTCCTGGGTGAAAAACCTGCGCTTGAAGGATTGTCGATCATCTGGCGGCAGTTTCCCAAAGTCACGGGCCGTGGGCATTATTCGCACCGCATCGCGTTTTCGCCCGATGGCAAATACCTGTTTGTCACATCAGGGGACCGGCAAAAGTTCACGCCAGCGCAGGACCTTACCGCAAATCTTGGCAAAGTGCTGCGCTTGCTGCCCGATGGCACACCCGCCCCGGGCAATCCCTTTGCCGACAAGGGCGGCGTTACGGCGCAAATCTGGTCCTATGGACACCGCAACCTGCTAGGCATCGCGTTTTCGCCCGATGGCCGGTTGTGGGATATCGAACACGGGCCAGCCGGCGGGGACGAGATCAATCTGGTTGAACCGGCCCGCAATTATGGCTGGCCATTGGTATCAGGCGGCGATCATTATGATGGCAAACCGATCCCGCGCCACGATACCCGCCCGGACCTTACCCCTCCGGCGATCAATTGGACGCCGGTGATCGCACCGGGCGACATGATCTTCTATACCGGCACCGCCTTTCCGAAATGGCAGGGCCAAGGCCTGATTGCCGCGCTGGGCGCGGGCGGGATTGTCCGCGTGGGCATTGAAGGCGACCAGATCCGCGAACTGGAACGGATTGATCTTGAGCACCGCATCCGCGAGATCGAACAGGCACCTGACGGTTCAATCTATGTGCTTGAAGATGGTGATGGCGCGAAGCTGCGCCACATCACGCCAAAGCGCTGAAGGCGGTTAACCGATGGCCTTTGACCCCACGAACGTGGATTGCTGGATCTTTGATCTGGATAACACCCTCTACCCTTCGTCCTCGCGCCTGTTTGACCAGATCGATGTGCGGATGGGCGAATTCATCCAGAACCTGCTCGGCTGCGATGCGACCGAGGCGCATCGGGTGCAGAAACTCTATTTCCACGATCACGGCACCACGCTTTCGGGACTGATGCATTACCACGCGATTGATCCGTACGAATTCCTCAACTTCGTGCACGATATCGATATGGCACCGCTTGCCGCAGCGCCGCGCCTTGCTGACAAGCTGGCAGTGCTTCCGGGTCGTAAGCTGGTCTTCACCAATGGTGATGATGCCTATGCAGGCCGCGTGCTGGCAGGCCTCGGCCTGTCAGACAGCTTTGACGGGATTTGGGATATCCACGCGATGAAGTATCGCCCCAAGCCTGAAGTATCGGCCTATTCAGGTCTGATCGAAGCATTCGCCATCCGCCCCGAAACGGCGGTATTCGTTGAAGATATGGCGCGCAATCTTGCACCTGCCAAAGCCTTGGGCATGCAAACCGTATGGATCGATGCAGCCACCGAGTGGGGCGACCGGGCCAAGGACGATGCAGCCATCGATCTGACTATCGATGACATCGACCATTGGTTGGGAAGTCTTGCCGTTCACCCCCTGTTGGGCTAGGCGGCGCGCTCGATTTCTTGCACACACGAACTTGCTGCCCAACAAAATCCCGACGGAGATAGACCATGACCGCTCACCTTGAAGCCGCCATCGAAGCCGCTTGGGAAGACCGCGCCAATGTAACACCAGCCAGCGACAGCGTTCGCGAAGCTGTTGAGGCGGTGTTCGAATTGCTGGAAAGCGGCAAGGCGCGCGTGGCGCAAAAGGTTGATGGTGCGTGGCAGGTCAACCAGTGGCTGAAAAAGGCCGTGCTGCTTTCCTTCCGCCTGAACGACAACGTGGTGATCGATGCCGGATCGGGTGGTGCGCCTGCTTTTGACAAGGTGCCATCCAAGTTCGAAGGCTGGGACGATGCCCGTTTCCGCGAAGCCGGTTTCCGCGTGGTTCCGGGCGCTGTTGCGCGCAAGGGCGCGCACATCGCCAAGGGCGTCGTGCTGATGCCAAGCTTCGTGAACATCGGCGCATTTGTCGATGAAGGCACGATGGTTGATACTTGGGCGACGGTTGGATCGTGCGCGCAAATCGGCAAGAACGTTCATATCTCGGGCGGTGCTGGCATCGGCGGCGTGCTGGAGCCCTTGCAGGCTGGCCCGGTGATCATCGAGGACGGCGCGTTCATCGGCGCGCGTTCTGAAGTGGCAGAAGGCGTGATCGTCGGCGAAGGCGCGGTGCTTTCGATGGGGGTTTACCTTGGTGCCTCCACCAAGATTGTTGATCGCCAGACCGGCGAAATCCACATCGGCCGCGTGCCGCCTTATGCGGTGGTCGTTCCCGGCGCGATGCCGGGCAAGCCTTTGCCCGATGGCACGCCGGGGCCTTCATTGTATTGCGCCGTGATCGTCAAGACGGTTGACGCGCAAACCCGTAGCAAGACCGGCATCAACGAACTTTTGCGCGATTGATTAAGGGCACTCCAGGCCGGCATAACAGGCCTTGGCGGAACAGGACCCGTTTCCAAACGTAGAGCCGGTAAGCACCGGAGCTATAAAAGGAAAAGCGCCATGGAACGCCAAGGCAAAGAAACCCATATTACGACAGATGAAGCCCGTGGAGGCGGAAGCAATCATGTCGTACGTTGGGTTCTAGCGATCAGCCTGTTTCTTGCGATCGGAGCGCTCACCATCATTTGGGTCACGGGAGCGCTTGTTACTCCCGGCTAATCTGGAATCCGGTAAGGGCGGCGCTGGTGTGACTATCGGGTGGAAACTTGATCGGGAACAACGCGCTGCCCTGTTGGATGCGTATCCGCCGCGTTACGCCCATGTGATTGCCGATCATGTCACTTTGTCGGTTAGTGGCACCGAACCGCCAGCACAGGCGGGCGACGCCGTGATAGTCGGGCGTGCGGATGACGGGGCCGGTGTCGACGCGTTGATTGTCGCCATCAATGGATCAACGGCCCGCCCCGATGGCAAAGTCTGGCATATCACGTGGTCGTTGGCCGAGGGGCGCATGCCCCGCGAAAGCAACGATGTGATCGCGCAATTTGGTTGGACGAAACAAAGCGGTGAAAAACTGGTGCTAACCCCTGCCCGGTGGTGATTGACTTGCGCTGTTCCTGGCAGCAAGCAATGGCCATGAAATGCGCACGCACCTGCCCCGTGGTTGTCCAACGACCATGATCCACACCGGTTTGCGCTATGTCTTGGCGATATTCTATTTGGCCACAGGGATCATTCACATCGCCGCACCAGCACCTTTCCTCACGATCATGCCAGCGTGGGTGCCCTTTCCCGAAACTGTTGTACTGTGGACGGGCGTTGCCGAAATCCTCGGCGCTCTCGGGTTGGCCCAGTGGCGTTCAGCGCCGCTTCGTCGTGCCGCAGCCATCGGCCTTGCCTTGTACGCTGTCTGCGTTTTTCCAGCCAATATCAATCATTTCATCATCGACATGGCAAAGCCGGATGGCGGGCTTGGATTTGGCTATCATGTGCCGCGCATGTTTGCGCAACCGCTGGTCATCTGGGCATCGCTTTGGGCGGGACGGGTGACTGACTGGCCGTTCCGCAAAGAAAACCGCTGACGCTATGCTGCTTTCAGACCCGGCAACTCTGGCTTTCTGCGCCTTGGCCGTCATCCTTGTGGGGATGGCAAAAGGAGGTTTTTCGGGGCTCGGAGCCTTGGGCACGCCGATCGCGGCGCTCGTATTGCCGCCGAGTGTGGCAGCGGCCATCTTGTTGCCCATCCTGATCGTGCAGGATGTGGTCAGCGTGTGGTCCTTCCGGCATTCGTGGGACAAATGGATCGTTGCCTGGATGCTGCCCGGCGCGGTGATCGGCGTCGGGATCGGGTGGAGCATCGCCGCCAGCGTTGACGAAAAGCCGATGATGGCGGTGCTTGGCACCATAACCCTACTGTTCGGTCTTTACCGCATATGGATTGAGCGCGGCGGGCGTGTGGTGGCGGCGTCAACTTCGCCGGGGTGGGTTGGCGGCCTGTTTGGCGTGGCAACCGGCTTTACCAGCCAGATCGCCCATGCCGGTGGCCCGCCATTCCAGATGTGGGTAACACCCCGCAAGCTGCCGCATCTTACCTATGCCGGAACCAATTCGATCCTGTTTGCCGCGATAAACTGGATCAAGGTGCCAAGTTACATGGCGCTTGGCGTGTTCAGCCACGATGTTCTGGTCTCGGCTGCACTGCTGGCACCGTTAGCCATCATCACCACGCTGGTTTCTGTACGGATTGTGCGGGTGCTGCGTCCTGAGCGTTTTTACACCATCATTTATCTGCTGATGGTACTTCTTGGTGGCAAACTGATCTTCGATGCTATCGTGTAGGGGCGCGTTGCATCGTCCAGAATTGCGGCCCGCTGCGTGATACCGTCCAGTGCGAAATCACATCAAATCCCAGCGCGCGATAGAGCCCGACATTGCCCGGGTTCGCAGTTTCCAGCACCGCTGGTAACCCGGCATTGTTGCTTTGTTCAAGCCCCGCGCGGATCGCCAGGCCTCCCAATCCCTGCCCTTGCACATCCGGCCTGACACTTGCCATGCGCAGATAGAACTGCTGTTCGCCTGCTGGCAAATGGTGGCCGATCCGTCTGTCCAGACGATCCGCCCGCAATACGCCTGTTCCCAACATGCGCAAAAACCGGAAGGCGGCACGGGGCGTGAGTGGCGTATGGTCATGCACGGTTCCAGGCGGACGCCATAGCGTAACCGCCTCGCAACCCGGGGTGCCTAATGCCATGCCATGGCGCAGATGATCGACAAACATCCAGTCCATCAACAGGGGCAGCCGCCGCGCCCGCACGACGGGATCGGGAAACATCCATGACATGGCGGGATCATCCGCGAACGCCTTGGCAAGCGTGGTTGCTGCCGCTTGCCGGTGCTCTGGCCCCAGCGTGATGATTGCCCTATCCAGAACCATCCACTCCAAACCTTTTGCTGGCCATTCCGTTGCAGCGGTGCCACGGCCAATCCAAGACAGAAGGGATAAACATGACCAACGATGATGAATACGTCTATGACGAAGACAGTGGTGAATGGATGACCGCCGCCGATTTGGAGGCAAAGCAATCTGCCGCCAACACCGTTGAAGTGCGTGATGCCGTTGGCAATCTCTTGGCAGACGGCGATCAGGTGACCCTGATCAAGGACCTTGAAGTTAAAGGCGCGGGCCAAACCCTCAAGCAGGGCACGTTGATCAAATCGATCCGCCTGACCGGGGATTCACAAGAAATCGACTGCAAGTACCCGGGCATAAAAGGGCTGGTGTTGCGCGCAGAGTTCGTTCGCAAGCGTTGATTGCGTGCAAGTGCACATGACCGAATTGGTATGTGTTGCTACGTAATTTGGGGCATGTTTTGTAGCGATAATCCAGCAAGATGCTGGTCTGAAATGACTTTTTAATAGCAGTTGCAAAACTCACAACCGCAATGTCTCCAATTACAATTGCCGCACTGCACTCGTCGTATATGCTGCAACGCAACAAGATAAGGGTGCTGAAGGCAATCTTTCCTTATCTCGCAGGAGACATTGCCATGTTTAATTCTTCGTTCGCCATCACAGCCGCCGCTCTTCTTCTCGCTGCTCCGGCAGCTGTTGCCAACGCGGCTGAACCCGATGCAGGCACCTTCACCTATCAAGGTGTGAAGTACGATTACACCGCCGAACAAAAAGGCGACGTCAAGGTACTCAAGGGTTCGGCTTATGCCGGCAAAGTGCCTTTCGAGCTGCGCGTCAACAAGCGCACCGTCACGGGTCGCTTCAACGGTCGTCCGGTCTCGTTCGACGTGAAAGACGTGAAGCCCATCGCCAGCAAGGCTGGTACGCTCGCCGATTGAAAGCGTAGCAATACGGGGTTCCCGCGTGAGTTTGCATCCCGCAACCACAAGGTGAGTGCAAAGCCCGTAACCCCAACAGCTTCGCGCTGAACCGGTAAGGATCAAAGGGCGCTCTCGAAAGGGGGCGCCCTTTTCCATTGCTAGTGTTTTGTGCCACCCATTACGCGCACATCAAGACCGCTGCCAGGCTCACGAGCGCCGTGTTTTTCGATCACATCTTCGCAGCGCGCCTTGACCGCCTCATCATCAAGATCGGATTCAAGCACGTAGCGCGCGATAACCACGCCCTCGAACGTGTTTGTCACACAGATGTAGCGGATGTGCGATTGCGCTGCGAGTTCATCGAGATCGACACCATCAGCCAGCGTCCACGATTTTCCACCGTGAGAGCGGATAGGCCGTTCACAATGACGGCATCTCGAAAACAGGGTGCCCCGCTCATCCCGGTGCCTGGCAGCCACAGGAACATGTGAACGCGTGTACCAACACTGCGTCATGGTATAAGCGATGTCTGGCCGTATCAGCATGTTTGCATGGTTACAGGATGTGATTAACTTCACGCTAAACATAGCTAAGGTCGAATACAGTTTGGCCTAGATAGAAAAAATTTTATGTATTAGCAGTCGCTTAAGCACAACTGGTCTAGATCGGCCTGATGCACGGGCCAGATGAACGCCGAACACGACTGAGACTTTTTTGCACCGGCGTTATTGTGACGCTGCTATCGATCGCGGCATCGGTTTTGTCGACCCATCTAAGCTTTCAATTGTCCGGAAGTGTTGATTATGCGAGTTCAATTGCCACTGCTGTAATCATCCCGCTTGTCGTCGCGCCACTGTCGTACGGCTGGGTTGCCTTGCTGACGATGCGGTTGGAACGGCAAACCAGACTGCTGGAGCGATTGTCAAATACGGACCCGTTGACTTCCCTTGCCAACCGCCGCGCTTTTATCGACCTATCAGAGCAATGGCTGCAACGCGGCCCGCTTGCCGTGGCGATGATAGACCTCGATCACTTCAAGCATATCAACGACCGTCTCGGACATGCCTGTGGCGACCAGGCCCTTGTCCACGCGGCGAAATTGCTTCGCGACAGCGCTCCAGAGGACGCACGGCTAGCGCGGATTGGCGGTGAAGAGTTCGGCCTGCTCTGCCAGCTTGATGGATCGCCCACTTCGCTGTCTGAAGACATGTGGCTGCTAAAGCTGGATTTAATGCGCCATCATCTCAATAGCGTGCCGCTGATCATACAAGGCCAGGCCTTGCAAATCTCGGCCAGTATCGGGTTTGCCATCATGCTGCCCGGAGACACGATCGACACCCTTCTCTCGCGGGCTGACCGGGCTATGTACGAGGCCAAGAACGCCGGAAGAAATTGCATTAGAATAGCGGCTTAACCCTTAGCCCAGGGTTACGAAAATCTCTGCCACGAGCAGCCATTGGCCACGTATTTCACGCCATTTCGCGGCGTAAGTGCCTAAGGCAGCTGGTGCGCTTTGCCCCTCGCTCACGCCCTGCCATTGGCCGTGCTCCATCGCAATCGGCTCTACTGCCGAGGCGGTGATAACATCGGTGGTGCGGGTATAGACCATACGCGGCTTTGCGGAAAATTCGCGTTTCCAAGCAAGCAGTTGCGCTTTGCGTCCGGAGATTACGGCACTGTCGGTGCCGGTGACCATCACAACATCCGGGGAAAGGATCGCGCTGATCGCGGCGATATCGGCTGCGACAATGGCGCGGTTGAATTCGGCGCGGCGCAGGCGGATGGCGACTTCGGCAGACATTGCCTGCCGTTAGCAGAAGGGCATCCCCGGCGGCGAGCGAAAAGCTCAGCCGCCGGAAATGGTTTGTCGATCAGGCCGAAGCGAGATTGACAGCCGAAGCCTTGCCATTGCGGCCGGTTTCAACTTCATAGGTAAGGCGTTGATCACGCTCAAGAGTTGCCATGCCGGCTGCCTGAACGGCCGAGATGTGCACGAAGCTGTCAGTGCCGCCATTGTCAGGCTGGATGAAGCCGTAGCCCTTGTCGGTATTGAAGAATTTTACGGTGCCTACTGGCATGAGCGGTTCCTTTCGAGAACGATGGTTGCCCGGGCGCAAAAGCACGCACGGGCCGTGCGTCGGGTCGTCAATCGAAAGGAAGTCGTCGTCAAAAGCCGCTTTATCCGAGCCGTAAAGCACGAAGAAACAGAGATTTTCTGCCGAAGTCCGTTGGAGTGTTCAACGTCAGCAGCGGCGCATTAGCATGGCCCAAAGCCTTTACCTAATCATTCCGCAGACTTGTGGTTTGATGTGGCGTTTTGGTGGACAAAGTGGGCTTTAGTGGGCGCAACTATCGCGCTGCCCTGCTTTAACATGGTGGCGCACGCCGATTTCGGCAGTATGCGCAGATACATGACCGATGCCGCCCCCAACACCCCGATCATCCTCGTCGATGGTGATGCCTGCCCGGTCAAGGAAGAGATCTACAAGGTCGCCTATCGTCGCAATGTGCCGGTCACCGTCGTCAGCAATTCTCCCTTCCGCGTGCCGGTGCATCCCTTGGTGCGGCGCGTGGTGGTGAGTGATGGATTTGACGCTGCGGACGACTGGATTGCCGAGGCAGCCGATGCGAAGGCGGTTGTGATCACCGCCGACATCCTGCTGGCCGACCGCTGCCTGAAAATGGGGGCCTGTGTGATATCGCCTGCGGGCAAAGCTTTTACCACCAGTTCCATCGGCAGCCAGATTGCGACGCGGGCGATCATGGCGGATTTGCGCGCGGGCGGCGATATCGTGGGCGGCCCTGCCCCGTTTTCCAAGGCGGACCGTTCGCGCTTTCTTTCCGCGCTGGACGAGGTGCTGGGGAGGTTGTCGCGTTAGCGTTCGCTATTGGCGCGCGAAAGGCGTACTCCGCAATTGTGGGCAAGTGCCCGCCGGAGAATGATAATGGCGAAGAGCCAGAAGAAATCGAGCAAGGAAATCCGCAAACCCAAGGCGGAAAAACCCAAGAAGCTCAATGCCTCGAACCCGACGCAAAAGACCGGCGTGGTGGCCGGACTGGATAATATGAAGAAGAACTGAGGCTTGCTGTGACAGGCCCACCCCCGGCCCCTCCCGTCAACGGGAGGGGAGAGTTGGGGCAGCCCCCCCCCGTAAACGGGAGGGGAGTGTTGGGGTTTTAGCGGCAGCGCACGTTATTGCGATTGCTGCGGTTGTTCCTGTTGCCGCCATCAATTGCCGAGCCAACAGCAGCGCCGCCGATCCCGCCGATGATGGCGCCGAGCAGAGTGCTATCGCCCGGAGCGATGATCGCGCCGGCCGCCGCGCCGCCAAGGCCGCCAACGATCAAGCCGGTGGAGCCATCCGAACGGCGGCAATAATAGCGGTTGTCGCGTCCGCGATAGACACGGTCATTTTCCGAAAGCTGGCGCTCGCGATAGCGCCCGTTGTTGCGATAATAGCGGTCCGCCTCGTAGCGGTTGCCATAGCGCGGATCGGGATTGTTGTAATCATAGCGACCGTTTTGGGCGTAATAGCCCTGATCGTAATAGCCCCAAGGCTCGTTGGAATTGGCGTAATAGCGGTGGCCGCCAGACCCGGTGCTGGCGCATGCTCCGGTCAGGGTGGCAGCAGCGAGGGCGGAAAGCATCAGGGCCTTGTTCATGGCACCTACTCCGTTGGTTGAGCGGACGTGCGGATGACGCCCGTTGTGTTAAACGCAATGAATGGGGGCCGCAGGCGTTCCCGGCGGGTGATAGGCGGGTTCTTGCAAAGCCACCGGATCGCGGTATTCTCAACAGCGATGAGCCTGATTTCATTCCGATCCCGCCTGCGTGCATTTCAGACAATGCGCTGCGATCCGCCCGATCCGGGGTTCATCGCCGATCTGGAATTTCTGGAGAACCGCGATCTTGATCTTTCGGTGCGCCTGGGTGCGATGCTGGGGTTCAACGCGCTGCTGATCACCATTGGCACGCACCCGATTTCCGCCAGCCCCGGCGCGCCGCTATCGGTGGATGCGGCCACGCAAGCCGGACTGGTGCTCGCCAATCTGGTTGGTCTGGTCCCGCTGGTGGTATCGTGCTTTCTTGCCTTGCGCGCGATGCTGCTGGGCGAGGAATTTGACGCCGAGGGGCTGGAAGGCGACACCGCACTGCGCCAACGCCTGTTCGCCAGCTTCGTCCACTCGATCGACGCCCAAGCCCGCCTGCTACGCCACGCCATCCGCTGGACCATCGCAGGCGGCGCGCTGACGCTGCTGGTGTGGGCGGCGATCCTGTTGGATAAGATGGTTTAGCGTTGCACGGTGTGCTGGAGGAACCAGTCGGCAAGCTCGGCCTCGGTGAGCTCTCCTGCGGCCAGGGCGACAAACGCGACGACGACTTCGGCATCGCTTGCCGTCAGTTCATAGCCGTTGAGCGTCAGGAAGGTTTCCGAGACGACGGCTGCCGTGCGCTTGTTGCCATCGACAAACGGATGGTTGCGCGCGATGCCATAGGCGTAAGCGGCGGCAAGTGCGGGGGCATCGGGATCGCCATAGGCGACAAGGTTCTGCGGACGCGCCAGCGCGCTGGCCATCAAGCCCGCATCGCGCACGCCCTCACCCCCGCCGTGTTCGGCCAGTTGCTCGGCATGCGCCGCTTCTGCCACGGCTGGCAGCACCCAAACCCAATCGCGGGCCATGATTACTTGGCGAGTTCGCGCAAGGCACGCTTGCGCCGAGCCATAACCTCACGCGCTGCCGCCATCTGCGCATCAAAGTCCGGCTCCGCCGTAGACAGCTCAATCCCGCGCGGGGTGAGCACGACAGACAGCGTCTCGCCCACTCCGGCGTTGAGGTGGGCAAGCAGTTCCTTGGGCAGGATAATCCCGGCGGAATTGCCGACTTTGGTGATTTTGACGGGCATGTTCATACGGGCGTTATAACGCATCAAAAGCGCGAGAACAAGCGCGTGCGCAAATAAGGCTGCTTTCTCTCTAACCGATTAAAACCAAAGAATTATAAGTAGAATCATTTTGTACCATGGAAGTCAAAATGCATTTGTTGACCTAAGGAAACTTTTGCTAATAATCCTTTTGTATAAGCCGAACGAAAAATACGGTAAGCCGCTGTGCCTTTGTGGTTGTCTATAAATTGTTCAATATCTGCTTTGACTGAATCGTACTGTTTTAAGACTTCTGACGGATTAAATATGCTTTCTCCCGAAGCTTCGGTTTTTAATGAAAGCATGTAAAGAATATGGAATATTCCTTCAATAATCCAAGCCTCTTCGTAACGCCTCCTCAATCCACTTGCCATAACCTTTAATGTTTTCTGACGATCATCCTCAATAAAACGATAAATTTTCCAAATTGCTATTACATTTTCAGCAGAAAGTATGTTTTCATTAAAAACCCAATCATAATACTCACCGAAAATTTTGTTCGATGCCGTCTTGGCGCGATCAGGTTCCTTCAATACGTAAGCCAGAATGACTTGCCCTAGTTTCACAGCGTCAATGCGTTTTGATGTTGCCTTATCAATATGTTGGTCATTCTTCCGTTCGTAGTAGAACCCATGAGGCCTAAGAGTATTTTCAATTTGAATCTGAATTTTGTCGTTTGATCGAATGTCTCTAC